>NZ_FRXO01000005.1:341433-460576 GCF_900148505.1 Pseudoxanthobacter soli DSM 19599
GCGGGCTGCGGGCTGCGGGCTGCGGGCTGCGGGCTGCGGGCTGCGGGCTTCGTTTCGCGTGTTTTACGCGTTTTGCCGGTTTTGACGGCTTTACCGATTTTAACGGCTGCGACCGCTTTACGCGGGAGCGGCCGGTTATTTCGATGTCGATGTCGATGTCGATGTCGATGTCGATGTCGGCATGATTCAGGTTGGATTTTAAGGAACGGGCCGGCGGCGCTTTCGGGTGCCGCACGACCCGTTTTCGTTTCTGGACCGTCCGGTCGCGGGCAAGCCTTGCTGGACCGGGCATCGTCGGCAACCGGGAGATGGGCGCATGACCGCGAGGAGATTTGAGGCGGGCATGGGGCCTGCGGCGCGGGCCGCTGACGGCCATGCCGGCGGGGCCGAGGCGGTTGGTGTTCTCTGCGGCGATGCGGATGCCGACGGTGCCTTCGCCAGCGACGCTGACACCGGCGAAGCACATGGCCGCGATGCGGCGGGGAGGAATGCGGCAAGCCCGACTGCGAAAGGCCGGAGTGCAGCGGGCCTGGATCCGGCAGGGCGCGAGCCAGCGGATCGGGATGCAGCTGGTCGGATTGCAGCAGGCCGGGATTCTGCGGGTTGCGATGCCGCGGGTCGGGATTCGGCAGGTGGCGATGCAGCCTGTCGCGATGCAGCAGATCGGGATGCGGCAGGGCGGGGGGCGGCGGGCCGGGATTCGGCAAGTCAGGACGCGGCAGGTCGGGATGTGGCAGGGCGCGAGCCAGCGGGCGGGGGGTCGGCAGGTCGGGGGTCCGCAGGTCGGATTGCAGTGGGTCAGGATTCGGCAGGTTGCGATACCGCTGGTCGGGTTGCGGCAGGTGGCGATGCAGCGTGTCGCGATGCAGCGGACCGGGATGTGGCAGGGCGGGAGGCAGCGGGCGGGGATTCGGCAAGTCAGGGCGTGGCAAGTCAGGGTGCGACAAGTCACGGCGCGGCACGTCGGGACGCGGCAAGTCAGGCCGCGGCAGGCCGGGATGTGGCGGGGCGGAATGCGGCAAGCCCGACTGCGACAGGCCGGAGTGCAGCGGGTCCGGACCCGGCAGGGCGCGAGCCAGCGGATCGGGATGCGGCCGGCCGCGATATCCCGCGTCGCGGTGCGGCCGGGCGCGATGCGGGCGGTGGCGGGCGGGCGGCGAAGCGGGGTGCGGGCGGGCGCGGGGGCGAGATCGCGGTGGAAGCCCGCGGGCGCGACAGGGCGCGCGGGCTTTACGAGGGCGACGGCATCCTGATCGGCGACATCGCCGAGGCGATGGGGGTGACGCCCTCGACCGTGCGGCGGTGGGCAAGGCTCGGCGGCTGGCAGCGCGGCGAGCGGCCGATCCCCCGCCGGCGCAAGGCGGACGCGGAGACGGACACCGACCGGGGCGCGATGGTGCGCCGGCTGATGCTCGCTTTCGCGCGGCAGGTGGCGGAGGTGGAGGCGCGGCTCGGCCCGGCCGGGAAACCGGCGGGCGAGCGCGATGCCCGCACGCTCGGCGTGCTCGCCAAGACGCTGGAGACGCTGATCGAGCTCGACCGCGCGGCCCGGGCGGGCGACGGCGGCGGCGACGAGGCGGGAAAGGATGCCGATGCTGTCCGGGAAGACATTGCGCGCCGCATTGATCGGCTGCGCGGAGCGCGGTGAACTCGAGGACCTGATCGCTGGGCTCGACCGGGCGAGCCTCGATGCCCTTGCCCACGACTGGACGCTGTGGGCGCGGGACGACCAGCTGCCGCCGGACGGCGGATGGACGCTGTGGCTGGTGCTGGGCGGGCGCGGCGCCGGCAAGACGCGGGCGGGCGCCGAGTGGGTGCGCGCCATGGCGACGGGCCGGGCGCCGTTCGCGGCCGCCCCGGCGGGCCGGATCGCGCTCGTCGGCGAGACCCTGGCCGACGTGCGCGAGGTGATGATCGAGGGCGTTTCCGGGCTGATCGCGATCCACCCCAAGGGCGAGCGGCCGGAGTGGCAGCCGTCGCGGCGGCGGCTGACGTGGCCGAACGGAGCGGTGGCGCAGGTGTTTTCCGCCGAGGACCCCGAGGGATTGCGCGGGCCGCAGTTCGATGCGGCTTGGGCGGACGAGATCGCCAAGTGGCGCCATGCCGAAGCGACCTGGGACATGCTGCAGTTCGGGCTTCGGCTCGGCGACCGGCCGCGACAGGTGGCGACCACCACGCCGCGGCCGATCCCGCTGCTGAAGCGGCTGATGGCGGAGCCGCGAACGGTCGTCACCCATGCGCCGACGGCGCGCAACGCCGCCAATCTGGCCCCGGGTTTTCTGGAGACCATCGTCGGCCGCTATGCCGGCACGCGGCTCGGCCGGCAGGAACTCGACGGCGAGCTGATCGAGGACAGGCCCGATGCGCTGTGGCGGCGCGGCGCCATCGAGGCGCTGAGGGTGGAGGCGGCGCCGGCGCTCGGCCGGGTGGTGGTGGCGGTCGATCCGCCGGCATCGAGCGGCGCAAACGCCGATGCCTGCGGGCTCGTCGTCGCCGGGCTCGGCCTCGCGGACGGGGTCGGCTATGTGCTGAAGGATGCGAGCGAACGCGGGCTGAGGCCGGCGGAATGGGCGGCGCGGGCCGTCGCGCTCCATCGCCGCTTCGAGGCGGACGGGCTCATCGCCGAAGTCAACCAGGGCGGCGAGATGGTGGCGGCGGTGCTGAGGGAGGTCGATCCCGGCGTGCCGGTGACCATGGTGCGGGCGACGCGGGGCAAGTGGCTGCGGGCGGAACCGGTGGCCGCGCTCTATGAGCAGGGCCGGGTGCGCCATGTCGGCACCATGCCGGAACTCGAGGACGAATTGTGCGATTTCGGCCCGTCCGGGCTTTCGAGCGGGCGTTCTCCCGACCGGCTGGACGCGCTGGTATGGGCGATGACGGCGCTGATGCTGGGCCGGGCGGGCGAGCCCAAGGTGCGGCGGATGTGACGGCCGCGGCAGCCACGGGCTGACGGGGGTGTGCGGCGGGCCGGCCGGGGCCGCCGGGCCGTTCGCGATCAGGGCCGGCGCTCCGGGGCGACTTGTCCGAGGGAACTCGTCCAAGATAACGCGTCCAAGGGTGGCTGTCCCCGCGGCTTGTCCCGCGGAGCCTGGAGCGCTTTCCGGCCGGGTGGCTCGTCCGATCGGGAGCCATCGCTCCGGCTTCGGAGGCTCGAGCACGACCTGCGTCCATGAGGCCGGCCCGGCGCGATTTGGTGGGGCACGGTCGTGCGGCGGTGAGATTCTCAGAGCAGGAGAGCGAGATGCGGAATTGGCTGCGCTTCGGCAGGGCGCGGGCGGCGGCGCGCGGCCGTGAAGCGGGAGGCGGCGAGGCGAAGGCATCGAGGACGGGGGCGCTGGTGGCGTTCTCCCGCCTCGGCCGGCCGGTGTGGACGCCCCGCGATTATGCGGCGCTGGCGCGGGAGGGCTTCGGCCGCAACCCGGTGGTCTATCGCGCGGTGCGGACGATTTCCGAGGCGGCGGCCTCGGTGCCGTGGCTGGTGTTCGAGGACGAGCACGAGATCGACGACCATCCGCTCGCCCGGCTGCTGGCGCGGCCCGGCGGGCAACGGGCCGGCGCGGAGCTGATGGAGGCGGTCTACGGCCATCTTCTCGTGGCGGGCAATGCCTATCTGGAGGCGGTCGGCGTCGACGGCGAGGTGAGGGAACTCCACGCGCTGCGGCCGGACCGGATGAAGGTGGTGCCGGGGGCGGACGGCTGGCCTTCGGCCTACGACTATTCGGTCGCCGGGCGCAGCGTGCGCTTCGCGGCCGAGAGCGAGGCCGGGGTGCGGCCGATCCTGCACCTTCGGCTGTTCCATCCGACCGACGACCATTACGGCTTCGCCCCGATCGAGGCGGCGCTGACGAGCCTCGACATCCACAACGCCGCCGGGGCCTGGGCGAAGGCGCTGCTCGACAATTCGGCGCGGCCCTCGGGGGCGCTGGTCTATAGCGGCGGCGAGGGCGGCAACCTCAGCGACGAACAGTTCGACCGGCTGAAGAAGGAGCTGGAAGAGGGCTTTTCCGGCGCGCGCAATGCCGGGCGGCCGCTGCTGCTGGAGGGCGGGCTCGACTGGCGCGCGATGGCGCTGACGCCGCGCGACATGGATTTCGTCGAGGCCAAGAACCTGGCGGCGCGGGAGATCGCGCTCGCCTTCGGCGTGCCGCCGATGCTGCTCGGCATTCCCGGCGACAACACCTACGCCAATTATCAGGAAGCCAACCGGGCGCTATGGCGCCAGACCGTGCTGCCGCTGGTGGCGCGCACGGCGGCGGCGCTTTCGGCCTGGCTGGCGCCGGCCTTCGACCGGCCGGTGCGGCTTTCCTTCGACGTCGACGCCGTGGAGGCGCTTTCGACCGAGCGCGAGGCGCTGTGGGCGCGCGTCGGCGCCGCGGGCTTCATCGACGACGACGAGAAGCGCGCCGCGGTGGGCTACGGCCCGCGACGCGGCAGGGACTGAAACGAGACAACCCCGGAGGCGCCCATGGACCCCGTCACCCAATCGGTCGTCCAGCGCGGCGACCTCGCCCATCTCGCGCTGTTCCTGTGGGCGAGCGGGGCGAGCGGCCTTCTGATGTGGGCGCTGCGCGAGCTTGCGGCCTCGAACCGCCGCTTCAACGACTTCGTCAACGAGATCGCCCGGCTGAACGCGCAGTTCCGCGACCGGGAGTGATTTTTCCAGAAGGAGAACGGCCATGGCAACGCTGCTGATTGCGGCGGGCCGGCTGACGCGTGCCGCCTTCGGCGGCCGGGCCGGCCGGGACAGGGACGAACACCGGCGGGTGTTCCGGGACTTCGCCGCCGGGCTCGGCGCCGTGCTGGCGCCGCGCCGCAGCGCCGCGCGGGTTCGGGCGGTGGCGCCGTGAGGGGCTGCGCGGAGGGGCGGGGAGCTGAGAGGCGGGGCGCGGCGGATGGCGCGGCCGATGCGGTCGACCTTGCCCGGCGCGAGACCAAGACGGTGCCGGCGGAGATGGGGCGGGCCGATGCCGACGGCGTGTTCGAGGGCTATGCCAGCCTGTTCGGCCGCGAGGACCTCGGCCGCGACCGGGTGATGCCCGGCGCGTTCCGCCGTTCGCTCGCCGCCCGTGGCGCGGCCGGCGTGAAGATGCTGTGGCAGCACGAGCCGGGCGAACCGATCGGCCGCTGGCTCGACATCCGCGAGGACGCGCGCGGGCTTCATGTCCGCGGCCGGCTCGCGCCCGAAGTCGCCCGCGCCCGGGAGGCGCTGGCGCTGATGCGCATCGGCGCCATCGACGGCCTTTCGATCGGCTTCCGCACGGTGAAGGCCCGGCGCGACGCGGCGGGCGGCGGCCGCGCGCTGATCGAGATCGACCTCTGGGAGATCTCGATCGTGACCTTTCCGCTTCTGCCCGAGGCGCGCATCGCGGCGGTGAAGACTGCCGGCGCGGCCGGGGCCGAGCTTTCCCGCGCGCTCGCCGGATCGTTCCGACGGGCCGCACAGCGCATCCAGACGATGAGGTGAGACGATGCAGGACATTCCGCGCGCGCCTGAGGCGAAGATGGCGGCGGCCTATCGCGACGGCCGCGATCCGGTCTCCGCGTTCGAGGACTTCATGACGGCGTTCGAGACCTTCAAGGAGGTGAACGATCGCCGGCTCGACGAGATCGAGCGGCGCTCCAGCGCCGATGCGGTGACGCTGGAACGGCTCGACCGCATCGACCATGCGCTCGACGAGCAGAAGCGGCGGCTCGACCACGCGAGCGTGAAGGCGCGGCGGCCGGGACTGGCGCCGGAGACCGGCGAGGCCGCCGGCCGGGCGGGCGCGGGCGAGCGCAAGGCGGCGTTCGAGACCTATGTCCGCACCGGCCGCGAGGCGGTTCATGCCGCCGGCATCGAGGCGAAGGCGCTTTCGGCGGCGTCGCCCGCAGACGGCGGCTACCTGGTGCCGGAGGAGACCGAGCGCGAGATCATGCGCCGGCTGGCGGCGATCTCGCCGATCCGCCGCATCGCCGGCAGCCGGCAGGTGTCCGGCACGGTCTACCGCAAGCCGTTCTCGGTGGCGGGGCCGGCGGTCGGCTGGGTGGGCGAGACGGCGGCGCGGCCGGAAACCGCGGCGCCGACGCTCGCCGAGCTCTCCTATCCGACGATGGAGCTCTACGCGATGCCGGCGGCGACGGGCACGCTGCTCGACGATACGGCGGTCGACATCGACCAGTGGATCGCCGAGGAGGTGGAGACGGCGTTCGCCGAGCAGGAGGGCGCGGCCTTCGTCGGCGGCAACGGAATCAACCGGCCGAAAGGATTCCTATCCTATACCACCGCCGCCGAAAGCGCCTGGAGCTGGGAGAAGATCGGCTATCTCGCCACCGGCGCGGCCGGCGCGTTCCCGGCGAGCAACCCCTCCGATGTGCTCGTCGATCTCGTCTATACGCTGAAGGCGGGCTACCGGCAGAACGCGAGCTGGGTGATGAGCCGCAAGACCCAGGCCGCGATCCGCAAGATGAAGGACGCCGAGGGCGCCTATATCTGGCAGCCGCCGGCCTCGGCCGGGACCGAGGCGAGCCTGATGAACTTTCCCGTGGTGGAGGCGGAGGACATGCCGGCGATCTCCGCGGGCAGCCTTTCCATCGCCTTCGGCGACTTCCGGCGCGGCTATCTGGTGGTGGACCGGGTGGGCGTGAGGGTGCTGCGCGATCCCTATTCCGCCAAGCCCTACGTGCTGTTCTACACGACGAAGCGCGTGGGCGGCGGGGTGCAGGACTTCGACGCCATCAAGCTTCTGAAGTTCGCGGCCTGAGCACGGCGCAAAGCCGCGAGAGATCGCGCGATCGCTGAGACCTTGCGGCCCCGCCGGGCGATCCGGCGGGGCCGTTTCTTTTTCGAGGGGACGGACGATGGCGACATTCCTGGTGCGGCCGCCGGAGGCCGAGCCCGCGAGCCTGCAGGAGGCGAAGCTGTTCCTGCGCGTCGACGGCGACGACGAGGACGACCTGATCGCCGGTCTCGTGACCACGGCGCGGACGCATGTGGAGCGCGAGGCGCGGCGGGCGATGGTCTCGCAGGGATGGCGCACGGTGCTGCCGGGCCGGCCGTCCGGCGGACGGGTGCCGCTCGGGCCGGCGCCGGTGATCGCGGTGACGGCGGTGACGGCCTACGACGCCGAAGGCACGGCGACGGCCGTCGATGCGGGCCGGTACCGTGTGGACCGCGCGGGCGAACCGGCGGAGCTGGTGCTGGAGCGCGCCGTGGCGGGGGCGGAGAACGGCATCGAGATCGATTTCGACTGCGGATACGGCACGGACGGCGCGGCGGTGCCGCGTCCTCTGGTGCAGGCCGTGCTGATGGTCGCGGCGCACTGGTACGAGCACCGCGAGGCGGCGACGCTCGGCGCCGTGACGGCGCCGGTGGCGCGCGGCGTCGAGGCGCTGATCGCGCCCTATCGCGCGGTGAGGCTGCGATGACGGCGATCGGACGGCTGTCACAGCGGCTGGTTCTGGAGCGGCCGGTGGCGGTCGGCGACGGCGCCGGCGGGCGGGTCGAGACCTTCGCCGCCCTGGGCGAGGTCTGGGCCGAGATCGTGCCGGCAGGGGCGGCGGAGCGGGAGATCGCCGGACGGCTCGACGGCGTCGCCAGCCATCGCATCGCCATCCGCCATCGCGGCGACGTGCGCGGCGGGATGCGGTTCGTGGCGGCGGACGGGCGGGTGTTCCGCATCCTCGCGACGTTCGATGCCGACGGGCGGCGGCGCCGGCTCGTCTGCGTGGCCGAGGAGGAAGGGCGATGAGCGGCGACGCGGCGACGGCGCTTCGGGAGGCCGTTCATGCCCGGCTTGCGGGGGATGCGGCGCTGGCGGCGCTGCTCGGCGACGGCGGCGTTCACGACACGGCGCCGCGCGGCGCGGCGTTCCCGTGGATCGCGGCCGGACCCTGGCGGGTGCGGCCGCTCGGCGACGGCGGGCTTTGCGAGCATCGCTTCGACCTCGCGGTGCGCTCGCGGGCTGCCGGGCGGAAGGAGGCGGAGGCGCTCGCGGCCCGCATCGAGGCGCTGCTGGACGGCACGGCGCTGGCGCCGGCGGGCCACCGGCTCGACGCGCTGCACGTCGTCGAGCGGGTGACGATGCCCGGCCGCGACGGCCGTTCCTTCGAGGCGACGGCCTCCTTCCGCGCCGTGACCGAACCGATCTGAACGAAATTCCGAACGAGAAGGGAGGCCGGCGATGGCGGCACAGAAGGGCAAGGACCTGCTGCTCAAGGTCGATACCACCGGGGCCGGGGTCTACGCGACGGTGGCGGGGCTGCGCTCGCGCAGGCTCGCCTTCAACGCCGAGGCTGCGGACGTGACGGACTCCGAATCCGCGGGGCGCTGGCGCGAGCTGCTGGCGGGGACCGGCGTGCGGCGGGCGAGCCTGTCGGGCTCCGGCATCTTCCGCGACGCGGCGGCCGACGCCACCGTGCGCGGCCTGTTCTTCGACGGCACCATCCGCAACTGGCAGGTCGTCATTCCCGATTTCGGCTCCGTGACCGGGCCGTTCCACGTCTCCGGCCTGGAATATGGCGGCGAGCACGACGGCGAGGTGACGTTCGAGATCGCGCTGGAATCGGCCGGCGCGCTGGCGTTTTCGGCACTGTGAGGGAGATTTCGCGATGAGAGCGAACAGGCGGCGCGGAGAGATCGAGGCGGAATTCGACGGCGAGCCCCATGTGCTCTGCCTGACGCTCGGCGCGCTGGCGGAACTGGAGACGGCGTTCGGGGTCGACGACCTCGGCGCGCTTGCCACCCGGTTCGGCGCAGGCAGGCTTTCGGCGGGCGACGCCATCAAGGTGATCGGCGCCGGGCTGCGCGGCGCGGGGGCGGCCGCCTCCGACGAGGACGTGGCGGCGATGGGCCGCCACGACGGCGCAATCGGCTTCGCCGCGGTGGTCGCGGACCTGCTTGCCGCGGCGTTCGGAGGCGGCGGGGACACGGCAAACCCTCCGCCGCCGCGGACGTAGGCGCGCCCGCGGCATTTCCCTGGGACTGGGTGATCGGCTTCGGCATCGGCCGGCTCGGCCTTTCGCCGGAGGCGCTATGGCGGGCGACGCCCCGGGAGATCGCGCTCGCGGCGGACTGTCTCGCGGGCGGACGGGCGCGCGCGGCGGACACGCCCGACCGCGCAGCGCTCGGCCGGCTGATGGCGCGCTTTCCGGACGCATGACGGCGAGAATGCAAGCAAAGCTTTGAATCCGAAGCGATTTCTCTTGGGTCGGACGGTTTCCAGCCGGTCGGAAAGCGCTCCGTGCGGAGGAGGACGGCATGGTGGACGAGACGACGGAGGGGGTCGCCGCGCTGACCAGGGCGACGGGCGACCTGGAGGACGTGTTCGACGGCATCGGCCGCGGGGCGCGCAGCTTCACCGGCACGCTGGTGTCGGGACTGAAATCGGCGGTCGGAGAGGGGCGCAGGCTCGACGGCATCCTGCAGCAGGCGGCCCTGAGGCTGAGCGACCGCGTGCTCGACAAGGCGCTGTCGCCGTTCGAGGACGCGGTTTCCGGCGCGCTCGCCGGTCTTGCCGGCGGGGCGGGCCTCAACCTGTTTCCCGCCCGGCTCGGCGCGGTGATCGGCAGCGGGCGGGTGCGCGCCTTCGCGAACGGCGGCGTGGTCGCCTCGCCGACCTTCTTTCCGCTCGGCAACGGCATCGGGCTCGCGGGCGAGGCGGGGGCGGAGGCGATCATGCCGCTGGCACGCGGCGCCGACGGGCGGCTCGGCGTGCGGACGAACGGCGGGGGCGGCGGCGTTTCGGTGACCTTCAACGTGACGACGCCGGATGTGGCCGGATTCCGCCGGTCGGAGGCGCAGATCACGGGGATGCTGGCGCGCAGCGTGGCGCGCGGCCGGCGGGGGATGTGAGCGATGGCCGGTTTTCACGAAGTCCGCTTTCCGGTCGACGTGGCGTTCGGCTCCACCGGCGGGCCGCAGCGCCGCACCGAGGTGGTGACGCTCGGTTCCGGCCGCGAGCAGCGCAACAGCCGCTGGGCCCGCTCTCGGCGCCGGTTCGACGCGGGCTACGGCATCCGCACCCTCGACGAACTCGCGGAGGTGATCGCCTTCTTCGAGGAACGGAGGGGCCGGCTCTACGGCTTCCGCTTCCGCGATCCGCTCGATTTCAAGTCCTGCCCGCCGAGCCGCGCGCCGGCCCCGACCGACCAGCAGATCGGCATCGGCGACGGCGCGACGAGGACCTTCCGGCTGGTGAAGCGCTACGGCGCGGGTTTCGCGCCCTATGACCGCGAGATCGCGAAGCCGGTCGCCGGCACCGTGCGGGTCGCCGTCGGCGGGGCGGAACAGGTGGCGCCGGCCTTCGCGCTGGACACCTCGACCGGTGTCGTGACGTTCGCGAGCCCGCCGGCAGCCGGCGCCGTCGTCACCGCCGGCTTCCAGTTCGACTGCCCGGTGCGGTTCGACACGGATGCCATCGAGATCGACCTGTCCGCCTTCCAGGCGGGGGCGCTGCCGTCGGTGCCCGTGGTGGAGATCAGGCCATGAAGACATTCGATGCCGCCTTCGCCGCGCACATCGCCGGCGAGACCACGACCCTGTGCCGCTGCTGGAAGCTGATCCGCACCGACGGCGCGGTCCGGGGGTTCACCGACCACGACGAGGCCGTGACGTTCGACGGGGTCGCCTTCGAAGCGGCGGGCGGACTGGAGGCGAGCGCGGAGACCGCGGGTTCCGGCCTTTCGGCCGGCGGCATGGACGTCGCGGGGGCGCTTTCGTCCGAAAGCCTCGACGAGGCGGACCTTGCCGCCGGGCGCTATGACGGCGCGCGGGTGGAACTCTGGCTCGTCAACTGGGCGGCGCCGTCGATGCGCGCGCGACTGCGTGTCGGCACGGTCGGCGACGTGACGCGGGAGGATGGGCGGTTCCGCGCCGAGGTCCGCGGCCTCGCCCAGGCGCTCGACGAGCCGCACGGGCGGATCGTGGGGCGGACCTGCGACGCGGTGCTCGGCGACGGCCGCTGCCGGGCGGACCTCTCGGGCCTCAGGGTGACCGGAACCGTGACGGCGATCGACGCGGCCGGCCGGCTCGTGGTCGGCGGGATCGGCGACCGCGAGGCCGGCTGGTTCACCCACGGCACGGCCAGCTTTCTCGACGGCGACGGGGCGGGCGAGCGCTGCGAGATCCGGCGCCACGGCCGCGACGGAGACGGCGCCCTGATCGAACTCTGGCAGATGCCGCGCGCGACCGTGGCGGCCGGCGACAGGGTGGAACTGACGGCCGGCTGCGACAAGCGGTTTGAGACCTGTGTCGCGAAATTCGCCAATCACCTGAATTTCCGCGGTTTCCCCCACGTGCCCGGCAACGATTTCGCGCTCTACCCGGCGAGCGGCGATGCCGCCGGCGGCGGCACGCTCGTCTGATCGACGAACCCGGCCAGCGCGGCCTTCCGGAGAGCGAACATGAAACGAGAGCGGATCGTCGCCGAAGCGCGGCGCTGGATCGGCACGCCCTATCGCCACCAGGCCTCGATGATCGGCGCGGGCGCCGACTGCCTGGGGCTCGTGCGCGGCGTCTGGCGCGCGGTCGTGGGGGCCGAGCCGGAGGCGGCCGGGGCCTATACCGCCGACTGGGCGGAGGCGACCGGCGAGGACCGGCTGGCGGAGGCGGGACGGCGCCATTTCACGCCGTGCGCGCCGGATGAACGGCAGGCGGGCGACGTGGTGCTGTTCCGCTTCCGCCCGGGCGCGCCGGCAAAGCACGCCGGGATCCTCGTGGAGATCGACCGGTTCGTGCACGCCTACGAGGGCACCGGCGTCGTCGAGACCGATCTGAGCCCATGGTGGCGGCGGCGGTTGGCGTTTGTGTTCCGCTTTCCCGGCATCGACGATTGAGGAGACCGGCCGATGGCGACATTGGTGCTTCAGGCCGCCGGCGCGGCGGTGGGCGGGCTGTTCGGCCCTATCGGCGCGCTCGTCGGCGGCGCGCTCGGCGCGGTGGCCGGCGCGGCCGTCGACCAGCGGCTGTTCGCCGGCCCGGCGGCCAGTGGACCGCAGCTCGGCTGCGTCGCGTTCCAGGGGGGGGCCGAGGGCACGGCGCTGCCACGGGTCTACGGCCGGATGCGGCTGTCGGGCACGGTGATCTGGGCGACGCAGTTCACGGAAACCGCGACCACGGCGAGCGGCGGCAAGGGCGCCGCGAGTGCCGGCGCGACCAGCTATTCCTATGCGGCGAATTTCGCGGTGGCGATCTGCGAGGGGCCGGTGACGCGGATCGGGCGCATCTGGGCCGACGGCAAGCCGCTCGACCGCGCGACCGTGAACGTGCGCCTCCATCACGGCGACGAGGGGCAGGGCGCCGACGTGCTGCCGGTGTTCTACCAGGGCCATGCGCCGGCCTATCGCGGCACGGCCTATGCGGTGTTCCAGAACCTGCCGCTCGCCGATTACGGCAACCGCCTGCCGCAGCTCTCGTTCGAGGTGATCCGCGTCGTCGACGATCTCGAACCGATGATCCGCGCGGTGACGCTGATCCCCGGCGCGACCGAGTTCGGCTACCACCCGGCGCCGGTGGTGACCACATGGCGGTTCGGCGGCGGCACGGCGATGAACCGTCACGTCGCCTCGGACCTGACCGATATCGAGGCCTCGCTCGACGAGCTGCAGGCGGTCTGCCCCCGTCTGGAGCGGGTGGCGCTGGTGGCCGGCTGGTTCGGCGACGACCTGCGGGCCGGGGCGTGCACGCTGCGCCCGAAGGTCGAGACCCGCGAGCGGGCGACGCTCGGCGCCGACTGGGTCGTCTCCGGCCTTTCCCGAGCGGATGCGCTGGAGGTTTCGCGCACCGACGGCAGCTCGAACTATGGCGGCACGCCCTCCGACGAGACGGTGATCGCGGCGATCCGGGCCATCCGCGCGCGCGGCCTGAAGGTGACGCTCTACCCGTTCGTGCTGATGGACGTGCCGGGCGGGAACGGACTGCCGGACCCCTATGGCGGCGGCGAGCAGGCCGCCTTTCCCTGGCGCGGGCGCATCACGGTGCATCCGGCCCGGGGCCGGGCGGGCAGCCCGGACGGAACGGCCGCGGCGGCCGGACAGGTGGCGGCCTTCGTCGGGACCGCGACCCGGACTGTCTTTGCGGCGGACACGGCGACCGTTCGCTATACCGGCGCGGAGGAATGGTCGCTGCGGCGGATGGTGCTGCATTATGCCCATCTCTCGGTTCTCGCCGGCGGCGTCGATGCGTTCGTGATCGCCTCGGAAATGCGCGGCCTTTCGACGGTGCGCAGCGCGCGGACGCGCTTTCCGTTCGTCGAGGCGCTGACCGCGCTCGCGGCCGACGTGCGTGCGGTGGTTGGGGCCGGACCGGTGGTGACCTATGCCGCGGACTGGTCGGAGTTCACCACCTACCGGCCGGACGACGGCAGCGGCGACGTGTTCTTCCACCTCGATCCGCTGTGGGCTTCGGCGGCGATCGACGCCATCGGCCTCGACGCCTACTGGCCGCTTGCCGACTGGCGCGATGGCGACCATCCCGACGGTGCGGTCGCCGGATCCACCTACGATCTCGGCTATCTCGCGGCCAATGTCGCAGGCGGGGAGGGCTACGACTGGTATTATGCGGATAACGCCGACCGGGCGGCGGCGGTGCGCACGCCGATCACCGACGGCGCCCACGGCAAGCCATGGGTGTTCCGCTACAAGGACATCGCCCAATGGTGGATGAACCACCATTTCGAACGCACCGGCGGCACCGAGAACGCCGAGGCGACGGGGTGGGAGCCTGGCTCCAAGCCGATCTGGTTCACCGAGATCGGTTGCCCGGCCATCGATCGCGGCGCCAATCAGCCGAACGTGTTCGTCGATCCGAAATCCGCCGAATCGGCCGTGCCCTATTTTTCGAGCGGGGCGCGGGACGACGCCATCCAGCGCCGCTATCTGCAGGCGCTGATCGGGCATTTCGACCCCGATGCGCCGGGCTTCGAGGCCGGTGCCAACCCGGTGCATCCCGCGACCGGCAAGCGGATGGTCGATGTGGGCGCGATGCATGTCTGGACCTGGGACGCGCGGCCCTTTCCCGCCTTTCCGGCCCTGACGGACATCTGGGCCGACGGGCCGAACTGGGAGCGGGGACACTGGCTGACCGGGCGGCTGGGGAGCACCTCGCTCGCCGGGCTCGTGAAGGCGATCTTCGCCGATCACGGCTTCTCGGACGTCGCGATCGACGGGCTGGAGACGGTGGTCGACGGCTATCTGGTCGACCGGCCGATGTCGCTGCGGGATGCCGTCGTGCCGCTGGCCGACGCCTTCCGGTTCGTGCTCGCCGACGGCGGCGACCGGGTGCTGGTGCGCGGGCTCGACCGCAAGCCGGCGGCGACGCTCGGCGACGACGATCTGGTGGAGACCGGAAGCGACGGCGAGCCGGCCGTGGCGTGGACGCGGACGCAGGATTCCGAGCTGCCGGCCGAGGTGCGGTTCGCCTATCTCGATTCAGGGCGCGACCTGCAGGCGGGCGCGGCCTCTGCGCGCCGGGCGATCGCGACGAACCGCCGGGTGGAGACCGTGGACCTCGCGGCGGCGATGCAGGAAGGCGTCGCCCGGCGGGCGGCGGAAATCCGCTTGCACGACGCCTGGACGGCGCGGGACCGGGTTACGCTGCGCCTGCCGCCGGGACAGATGGCCCTGGAGCCCGGCGACGTCATCGCGGTCGCCGCGCGGGGCACCGGACGCGAGGCGGTGATCGAGGAAATCGAGGACACCGACCACCGCCGGGTGACCGCACGGGCGCTCGACCGGCGGGTGCTGCGCGGAGGCGGGGGCGATGCCGCCCCGGGCACCGGCTGGTTGACGGCGACACCGGCGGGGCGCGGCCCTCCGGCGGTCGCGATCCTGGACCTGCCGATCCTTCAGGAGACCGTCGCCGCGCAACGGCCCTGGATCGCGGCGACGGCGACGCCCTGGCTCGGCGCGCTCGCGGTGATGCGTGCCGTCGGCGGCAGCGGCTTTTCCGAGGTGGCGCGGATCGAGCGGGCGGCGGCGTTCGGGTTCCTGACGGACGCGGTCGGATCCGGCCCGGTCGGGCGCTGGGACCGGGGCACCGTCATCCGGATGGACACCTCCGGGTCGCTGTCGTCGCTCTCGCCGGCGCAGGTTCTCGCGGGCGGCAACGTGCTCGCCATCCGCTCCGCCGCGGGCACCTGGGAGGTGCTGCAGTTTGCGACCGCGACCCTGGTAGGTAGCGGCCGCTACGAACTCTCCGGCCTGCTGCGCGCCCAGATCGGGACCGAGGACGCCATGGCGGCCGGCCATGCGGCGGGAGCGCTGGCGGTGCTGCTCGACGACCGGCTCGTCGCGCTGCCGATGGAGCGCGGCGAGATCGGCCGCAGCTTCGACTATCGCGTGATGTCGCCCTCGGTGCCGCTGGACGATCCGACGGTGACGGCGCTGTCGGCGACGGCCACGGGGCGCGGGCTGAGGCCGCTGAGCCCCGTCCACCTGCGCGGGCGGCGGGACGACGCCACCGGCGACGTGACGCTCTCGTGGATCCGCCGGACGCGGATCGGCGGCGACGACTGGGGCGGCGCGGACGTGCCGCTCGGCGAGGAGAGCGAACTCTACGCCGTCGAGATCCGCGAGGCGGCAGGGATGCCGGTCCGGCGGCGGTTCTCCGTGACCGCGCCGCGCGTGGTCTACACCGCCGCCCTCCAGATCGCCGATTTCGGCGCGCTGCCGGCGGGCTTCCGCTTCAGCGTCGCGCAGGTCGCGGCCGGCACCGGCGCCGGCACACCCCGGGAGGAGACTTTCCATGGCTGAGACGCCCCGTCTGGCGCTGCCGCTGCTTGAACCGGCGCAGGCGCAGAAACATGTGACCGTCAACGAGGCCCTGGCGCTGCTCGATGCGTTCGCGCAGCCGGTGGCGGTGAGCGCGACGCTTGCCGCTCCGCCCGCGAGCCCGGCCGAGGGCGCCTGCTATCTGGTTCCGGCCGCAGCCACCGGCGCGTGGGCCGGGGCCGGCGGCAAGCTGGCGCTCTGGTCCGGCGGCGCATGGACCTTCCGTGCGCCCTTCCGGGGCATGACCGTGTTCGTCGCCGACGAGGGCCGGCTCGCGCTCTACGATCCGCTGCGCGGCTGGGCGACGGCGCGGGCGATCAGCCCCCACGGCGCGGCGACCGCCGAGATCGTGCTGGAGGAGGAGGTCACGCTCGCCGGTGCCTTCGTCAGCACGGCAATGGCGATCCCGGACCGGGCGGTGGTGATCGGGGTCTCCACCCGGACCACGGCGGCCGTCACGGGGGCGACGTCGTATAGCTGCGGCATCGCCGGCGAGACGGCGAAGTTCGGCGGCGGTCTCGGCGTCGCCCTGGGCGCGACCAATGTCGGCGTCATCGGTCCGACCGCCTTCTATGCCGCGACGCCCGTCCGGCTGACGGCGGCCGGCGGCAACTTCACCGGCGGGAAGGTGCGCGTCGCCATCCATGCCCTCATGCCGAACGCGCCGCTGTCCTGAGCGGCGGCACGGCCTTTCCGATCTCCTATCCCCTCGATCACCGGCCATTTCCGACGGAGGAACAGCCATGCCCGCATCCGACCGCCATTCCGCGACCGCCTCCAGTCTCGCCGGGCCGGCGGACGCGATCTTCGCGATCACGCCCCACGCGAGCGACGAACTGCCCGAAGTGACGCGCGCGCTCTATGTCGGCGCCGGCGGCGACGTTGCCGTGGTCGACCGCTTCGGCGGCGCGGCGCTGTTCAGGAACGTGCCGGGCGGGACGGTTCTTCCGGTCCGCGTGCGGGCCGTGCGGGCGCCGGCGACGACCGCCGGCGACCTCCTCGGGCTGGTGTGACGGGGCAGGCGTGATGGCGATCGCTCTTGGAACCGGGCTCGGGATCGGCAGCGGCGGAATGCCGGGCCTCGAAGCCTATCTCTCGACCCGCGGCCTCGCGGGGTCCGTCGCCGGCGCGGATTTCCGGCGCAGGCTCTACTGGTTGCCTTCGACCGCCGATCCGACGAAGGCGCGGCCGGCGAGCGAAACGGAGTTCTTCGCGCAGTTCACCGCCGCGTCGACCGCGACGCGGCCCTATTTCGACGCGGGCGGCGTGCTGCGGGCGGACCTCGCGGCCAACCAGCCGCGCTTCAGCCATATCGGCGGAACCCGCCGCCTGGTGCTGGAGAACGCGCTGACGAACAAGCTCCTCTGCCGCAAGCACAACCCGGTCGACCTCGCCCAGCTGGGCACGGGGGGCGATGCCGCCGCGGTGCTTTCTCTGGTGGACGATCGGACGGCCCTGTCGGCGGCCGGGCTTTCCGCCGTCTGCTCGAATGGCATGGTCTACAAGGTCAACAATACCGCGGGAACGACGAATGCCATCGTTGCCTTCAACGGCTCGGTCGGCAACACGAACGTTCACTGCGTTCAGGCCTGGATGCGGGGCAGTGGAACCGTCGACCTGCGGCTTTCCGATGCGTCTGTGTCCGTCTCCGCTTCGTTGACGCCGAACTGGGTGCAGTATCAGTCCGGTGGCGGAACGCCGACGGCGACCAACATGACCATGCGGGTCGTCATCCCCGCCGGGGCGATCCTCTATTTGATCCTGCCTGGACTCTATGAGCAGCCGTTCGCGCCTCATGCGCCCGTCATCGGCGACACGGCGGCGGTGGCATCGCGCGCCGTCGAGAGCTTTCGCCTGCCAATCGGGCTGGAGGCGGCGATGCAAGGGAGTGCCGGCACGATGCTGGTGCGGATGGCGGCACGGCGGGCGGGTACATCGTCGTCTGATGTTCCGGTGGTACTCGGCGGCCCCGCGCACCCGCTCGTCGGTCTTCGGAGCGCGACAGGGGTGAGGACCATGCTCGACGGCGCGTCCGTGCTCGACGCCGTGCCCGGCGCCGACATCCTGGCCAACGGCCTCGGTGCGGTTGTCGCCTGGAGCGCAGATGGGGCGGCTTCGTGCGCCAATGGCGGCGCGGTGGTGTCGAGCGCGACGTCCATCCTCCCCGGCATCCGCTCCACCGGCTGGCTCGGCCGGGCCGGCGCCGGTGGATACGCCTACGGGGACGGCCTCTACGACCTGCTGGCGCTATTCCCCGCACGCCTGACAAACGGCCGGATGCAGGCACTGTCAGCGCCGTGATTTCGAGACCGGCCGAACCGGAGTTGCCATACGGGAGCGCTTTTCAAGGCGGTCGGGGCACCCTATTCATGTCGAGTTCAGCCGGCGGATGCATGATATCGACGGTGACTGGAACGAACGGCGACGGGGACTTTTTCCCGATCGCGGACGTTCCAGGACCGGGTGTGGTCCGGGTCCACGATGCGGTGCCGTAGCGGGGACCGGCGGTGTGCAGAGAAGCGCAGATGGCGAAAGCGCGAGACAGGCGATGGATTGGCTTTCTGGCCGTGGCGGTGACGGCTGCGGGCCTCACGATGCCTGCCGCGTCGGTGGCGTCCGCCGGGTGCCTCGATGCGGCCGCCCAGCGCAATGCGATCCAGTCCGGCGCGGTTGTCCGGCCGACGGCGGTGCGCCGGGTCGTTCCCGGTGAACTCATCGACCTGGCGCTGTGCGACCAGGGCGGCCATCTCGTCTATATCGCGACCGCACTCCAGCCAGATGGGTCGGTGAAGCGGGTGGTGGTGGACGCGCGCACCGGCAACGTGGTCGGCAATTGAGCGGAGCCGCGCGTCGGCGCGGCTGAGAGACAGGACAGGCCGGCATGGCGCCGGCTTTCAGAAGAGGGATGGCCCGACGTGCGTCTTCTCGTGGTGGAGGATGATCCGGATCTCAACCGTCAGCTCGTGACGGCCTTTCGCGACGCCGGGTATGCGGTCGATGCCGCCTTCGACGGGGAAGAGGGGCATTTCCTTGGGGATACCGAGCCCTACGACGCGGTGGTGCTCGATATCGGCCTCGCCAAGATGGACGGGTTGAGCGTGCTGCAGCGGTGGCGGCAGGGCGGCCGGGGCATGCCGGTGCTGCTGCTGACGGCCCGCGACCGCTGGAGCGACAAGGTCGCCGGCATCGACGCGGGAGCGGACGATTACGTCGCCAAGCCGTTCCACATCGAGGAGGTGCTGGCGCGCATCCGCGCCCTGGTGCGGCGGGCCGCCGGCCATGCCGCCAACGAGATCACCTGTGGCCCGGTCGCGATCGACATGCGAGCGGGGCGGGTAACGGTTTCGGGCGAGCCGGTGAAGCTGACGTCACACGAGTTCCGGCTGTTGTCCTACCTGATGCTGCACCGGGGCCGCGTGGTCTCCCGCACCGAACTGACGGAACATCTCTACGATCAGGATTTCGACCGGGATTCGAACACCATCGAGGTGTTCGTGGGACGCCTGCGCAAGAAACTCTCGGTCGACGTGATCGAGACCGTGCGCGGGCTCGGCTATCGCATCGCGCCGCCGGCGTGAAAAAGTGATGGCGTGAGGGCGTGATGGCAAGGCAGAAACAGCGTTCGCTGACCTTCACGCTGTTCGTGTCGTCGGCGCTGTGGAGCGGCGTGGCCCTCATCGTCGCCGCGGTGATTCTCGTTGCGCTCTACCGGGCGTCGGTCGAGCGGGCGTTCGACGCGCGGCTCGAAATCTATCTCAAGGCGCTCGTCGCCGGCATCGTGCCGGGCGAGGACAGCGGCGCGATCCTGCATGATCCCGGCAATCTCGGTGATCCCCGGTTCGGGCTGCCTTTGTCGGGCTGGTACTGGGTGGTGCGCGATGCCGGTGACAACCGCGTGGCGCTCGCCTCGCCGTCGCTCGCGGGCGATGCCCTCGCCGTGCCGCCCGACGTGCCGGGCGTGCCGCGGCCGACCTTCGTGCGGCAGGGAACCATCGCCGGCCCCGACGGCGAGCGCCTGCGCTTTCTCGAGCGTCTCGTCACGCTGGCGGATGGGCGGCGCTATTCCGTCGCGGTTGCCGGCGACGGCGGAGAGGTCGAGCGCGATGTTTCGATCTTCGGGAACCGCGTCGCGCTGACCCTCGGCATCTTCGGCCTCGGCCTCGTGCTGGCGACCTTCGTGCAGGTGCGCGTCGGGCTGCGGCCGCTGAAAAGGATGCGGGTCGCGATCCAGGAAATCCGCAGCGGTGCCAAGGCCAGACTGGAAGGCGACTTCCCGCGCGAGATCGAGCCCGTCGCGGAGGAACTCAACGCACTGATCGATTCCAACCGCGAGGTGGTGGAGCGGGCACGGACCCATGTCGGCAACCTCGCCCATGCGCTGAAGACGCCGCTGAGCGTTATCCTCAACGAAGCGCGCTCCGCGGGAGGACCGTTCGGCGAGAAGGTCGTCGAACAGGCGAAGCTGATGCGCGAGCGCATCGACAACGATCTCGACCGTGCCCGCGCCGCCGCCCAGCGGCGGGTGGTCGGCGTCTCCACCGAGGTCGCCCCGGCGGTCGACGGACTGGCGCGCGCGATGCGCAAGATCCACGACCAGCGCGAACTCGTGCTGTCGGTGCAGTGTCCGCCGGGCGCCCGCTTCCGCGGCGAGCAGCAGGACCTGGAGGAAATGCTGGGCAACCTGATGGACAATGCCTGCAAATGGGCGCGGCGGCGGGTGGAGGTTCGCGTCGATGCGGCGGCGATCCCCGGCCGGCCGATGCTGCTGCTGACGGTGGACGACGACGGGCCGGGCCTCGATCCGGCCGGGCGCAAGGCTGCGCTCGAACGCGGCCGGCGGCTCGACGAGACGGTGCCAGGCTCGGGACTCGGCTTGTCGATCGTGTCGGATCTCGCCGGCGCCTACGGGGGGCGGTTCTCCCTCGGGTCCGCTCCCTCGGGCGGGCTGCGGGCGGAACTCTATCTCCCGGCGGCTTGAGCCGCGCTCAAATCGCGTCTCCCGGTCCCCGGACTGTCTCCGGAAGGACACACTCGACCGGCGATGACCGCCCGCTCTCGCGTATGCTGTGACACCCCGGTCCGCAAACGCGATAGTGAAGGAAGCGGGTGCCGGCCGCCGAGCGGCCTTCCGGGTGTTGTAGCGATGAAGCGGGCGATGATGCTGAGGCATATGCCGTTCGGGTCGATGCGATCCGCACGGCAGGGTCATGCGCGGGCTTTCGAGCCCGATGCGGCAGCCGTCGTCGGGCCGATGTCCGGCCGCGCGGCGCCGTGCTGCGGCAGAGGCCGGGCGGCAAGGGCTCCGCACGCCGTTTCGGTGGTGGTCTTTCTCTCGGTGCTCGGCGGCTGCAGCACGACCAATTTGAATTTCCTGCAAGCGACGCCGCAGCCTACACCGGCGGCGGACGACGCCCTGTCCGATCCGGCCGCGGTGGCTTTCGCCGCGGCGCTGCCGATGGACGGAACCGTGGCGCGCGCGCTCGGCGACACCGACCGCAAGGCAGCGGCGAAGGCGGAGATCGAGGCCCTCGAACTCTCCAAGACCGGGGCGCCGGTGACCTGGAAGAACCCGGACACCGACTTCTACGGCGTGGTGGTGCCCGGCCCGACCTATGTCGTGAACAACCAGGAATGCCGCGATTACACGCACACGATCTATGCGGACGGCCAGTCGCTGACCTTGCGCGGCCGGGCCTGCCGGGGCGAGGACGGCACCTGGCGTCCGCTGACCTGACAGCGATCACGTCTGCGTTGCGCGGGCGTGTCGCGCGCGAGCGTGACAACCTGTCGCCATCGTCTGGCGCACCATCCACGCCACATTGCAGGGACGATTCGCCGACGAAAGATGGCGACGGCTTGCCGTTCGCCGGCCGCGGGTCGCAGCATGAACATGAAGCGCACACCGGCCGGCAGATCCCCGCTGGCCGCCTCAAGAGGCGCGTGATGGGCAGGACGGGTTTCAGCCGGACAGGCAGCGGATCGGATGACCGTAGATCGAAGGCGGCTGGCAGATCGAAGGCGGCTGGCATGAGCGGATCTGGATCGAGCGATCCGGAATCGAGCCGCCCGGGTGTTCGCAGGTGATCTGGATCCTGTTCGCGGTCATGACGGTGCTTGCGGCGCTGGCCGTGCTGGTTCCGCTTGCGCGGGCCGGCGGCGCGCGCGGCAGCGACGCGTCCGCCGCTGACATCGCGGTCTATGGTAGCCAGCTTGCCGAAATCGACCGGGATCTTGCGCGGGGGCTGATTGCCGAGCCGGAGGCCGGTGCGGCGAAGGCGGAGATCGGCCGGAGGCTGCTTCGGGCCGCGCGCGATCCGGGACGGCCGGGGCGAACGGAAGGTGCGGAGGCCGGCGCGAGACGGCGCCTCAAGGTGGCGGCGCTCGCGGTCGCCCTC
This sequence comes from Pseudoxanthobacter soli DSM 19599, assembly GCF_900148505.1. Classification (NCBI taxonomy): domain Bacteria; kingdom Pseudomonadati; phylum Pseudomonadota; class Alphaproteobacteria; order Hyphomicrobiales; family Segnochrobactraceae; genus Pseudoxanthobacter; species Pseudoxanthobacter soli. The sequence goes on from NZ_FRXO01000005.1 coordinate 363,573, forward strand.
GGCCTTCCTACCATGGCCCTGGCCTTCTATGCCGCGATCGGGCGGCCGGAGATGCCGGACGAGCCGCTTGCCTCGCGCGCGGTCGAAGAGGGCGACATGGATGCGCTCGTCGCGCGCGTGGAGGCGCGGCTGGCGAGCCAGCCGGAGGACGGCCGCGGATGGACGGTGATCGCACCGATCTATCTGCGCCTCGGCCGGGCCGGCGAGGCGGCGACGGCCTATCGCAACGCCATCCGCCTGACCGGCACGACGCCCGCGCTGGAAGCGGGCCTCGGCGAAGCGCTGGTGGCGGAGGCCGGCGGCATCGTGACGGAAGCGGCGCGGCAGGCGTTCAACGCGGCGCGTTCGGGCGATCCGAAGGCGGTGAAGCCGCGGTTCTATCTCGCGCTGTCGCTGTCGCAGGCCGGCGAGCGGGATGCGGCCATCACGGCCTGGAAGGCGCTTCTGGCCGACAGCCGCGGCGACGAACCCTGGGCCGAGGCCGCACGCGAACAGCTCGCTTTGCTGGAGGGCGGCGCGCCGTCACCGCCGGGCGGCGGCATTCCGGCTGGCGGGGAGGCGATTGCAGAAATGGCGCCCGAGGCGCAGCGGGCGGCGATCGAGGGCATGGTCTCCGGCCTCGACCAGCGGCTTGCCACGCAGGGCGGCACGCCCGAAGAATGGAGCCGGCTGATCCGCGCCTATGCGGTGCTGAAACGGCCCGACGACGCGAAGCGGGCCGTCGAACGGGCGAAGGCGGCGCTCCCGGCGCAAGCCAAGGCGTTCGATGAACTCGCCGCGAGCCTCGGCCTCCGGCCCTGAGGTGGGGCGTGCAAACGGCGCCCCTCTCGAATAAGAACATAAGCAGGGAGGCGGTCGGGGCGGCGGATCCTCCCGGCCGGTAGAGCGGAATGACGCGGAAACAGAGACGGCTTAGCCTCATCGCGCTTTGCGGCGTCGTGCTTTCGGCGGCCATCGGGCTCGTGCTGTTCGCGCTGAGCGGCGAGATCGTGTTCTTCCGTTCACCGACCGACATCGCCGAGCAGCACATCGAGCCCGGCACCCGCATCCGTCTCGGCGGCCTCGTGGAAGAGGGCAGCGTGGTGAAGGCCGGCAAGCGGGTCGATTTCGTCGTCACCGATACCGCGCACACCATTCTCGTGACCTATAGCGGACTGCTGCCGGACCTGTTCCGCGAGGGGCAGGGCGTGGTCGCCGAAGGCAGCATCGGCACGGACGGGGTCTTCCACGCCGACACCGTGCTCGCCAAGCACGACGAGCGCTATATGCCCCGCGAGGTCGTGGAGGCCCTGAAGGCACGCGGCGTCTGGGAGGAGGGCTCCACGGAGACGTCCGCGCTGGTGCCGGCCAAGGAGCAGATGCCCAAGGAGCAGATGATGAAGGGCCGCCCGGTGGCCCAGTCGACGCCATGAGCGGCGGGACCTGCCGATGATCACGGAAACCGGCCACTTCGCCCTCGTTCTTGCGCTGGCGCTGGCGCTGATCCAGTCCGTCGTGCCGCTCTGGGGCGCGCGGCGGCGGGACGAGCGGCTGATGGCCGTCGCAGGTCCGGTCGCGGGCGCCATGCTCGGTTTCGTGGCGATCGCCTTCGCCGCGCTGGTGCTCGCCTATGTCCGCTCCGATTTCTCGGTGGTGAACGTCGTCGAGAATTCCCATTCCGCCAAGCCGATGCTGTTCAAGATCACCGGCGTCTGGGGCAACCACGAAGGCTCGATGCTCTTGTGGGTGCTGATCCTGGTGCTGTTCGGCGGCCTCGTCGCGGCGTTCGGCGGCGGGCTGCCACAAACGCTGCGCGCGACGGTGCTCGCCGTGCAGGCCTGGATCGTGACGGCGTTCCTGTCGTTCATCCTGATGACGTCCGATCCGTTCGTGCGCGCCGTGCCGCCGCCGTTCGAGGGGCAGGACCTTAACCCGGTGCTGCAGGACATCGGCCTCGCGATCCACCCGCCGCTGCTCTATCTCGGCTATGTCGGCATGTCGGTGTCGTTCTCGTTCGCGGTTGCGGCGCTGATCGAAGGCCGCATCGATGCCGCGTGGGCGCGCTGGGTGCGGCCTTGGGTGCTGACCGCCTGGGTGTTCCTGACGCTCGGCATCGCGATGGGCTCCTACTGGGCCTATTACGAGCTCGGCTGGGGCGGCTGGTGGTTCTGGGACCCGGTGGAGAACGCCTCGTTCATGCCGTGGCTCGCCGGCACCGCGCTGATCCATTCGGCGCTGGTGATGGAGAAGCGCGACGCGCTCAAGGTCTGGACGGTGCTGCTTGCCATCCTGACCTTCTCGCTGTCGCTGCTCGGCACTTTCCTGGTGCGCTCGGGCGTGCTGACATCGGTCCATGCCTTCGCGACCGATCCGGCGCGCGGCGTGTTCATCCTCGGCATCCTCGTGGCGTTCATCGGCGGGTCGCTGTCGCTCTATGCGTGGCGGGCGCCGATCCTGCGGCAGGGCGGGCTGTTCGCGCCGGTGAGCCGGGAGGGCGCGCTCGTCCTGAACAATGTGTTCCTGACGGCCGCCTGCGCGACGGTGTTCGTCGGCACGCTCTATCCGCTGGCGCTCGACGCGCTGACGGGCGCGAAGATTTCCGTGGGCGCGCCGTTCTTCAACATGACGTTCGTGCCGCTGATGATCCCGGCGCTGCTGGCCGTGCCGGTCGGGCCGTTCCTGTCGTGGAAGCGGGCGGATCTCGCCGGCGTCGCGCAGCGGCTGCTCGCGGCGGCGCTGATCGCGGTCGCGACCGTCGCCGTGGCCGCGTGGGCGACCGGCGCGAACGGCGTTCTGCCGGCGCTGGGGCTCGGCCTCGCGGCGTGGCTGATCGCCGGCGCGGTGAGCGAGCCCGTGTGGCGGGCGTCGCGCGGCGCGCGTTCGGCCGGCGCGGCGGCGCGGCGGCTCGCCGGGCTGCCGTGGTCGGCGTTCGGCACGGCGCTCGGCCATCTCGGCCTCGGCCTCAGCGTGCTCGGCATGGTGGCGGCGACCTCGTTTCAGGTGGAGCACATCGCGACGATGAAGCCGGGCGAGACCGTCGATCTCGCCGGCTACACGCTGACCTATGACGGCGCGAGCGACGAGGAAGGCGCCGGCTTCCGTGCCAGCGTGGCGCACTTCACGCTGCGCTCGGCCGGCGTGGTCGTCGCCGAGATGAAGCCGGCGAAGCGCTTCTACATCGTGCGGCAGACGCCGACGACGGAATCGGCGATTGCCACCCGCTGGGGATCGCAGGTCTACGTCACCCTCGGCGATGCCGGTGCGGACGGCAGCTTCGCGGTTCACGCCTTCTACAAGCCGCTGGTCACGCTGATCTGGCTCGGCGCGGTGGTGATGGCCGCGGGCGCGGCCTTGTCGCTCGCCGACCGCAGGCTGCGCGTGGGCGTGCCGCGGCCAGCCCGCGCTGCCATCGCCGGAGCGCGGCCCTGATGCGCCGTGCTCTCGCCGCCGTGCTGCTCGCCGTTGCGACTGCAGCGGGCACATGCGGCGTCGCGGTCGCGCCGACGCCGGTCCATGCGGTGCAGCCCGACGAGATGCTGGCCGATCCGGCGCTCGAAGCGCGCGCGCGGGCGCTGACGGCGCAACTGCGCTGCCTCGTCTGCCAGAACGAATCGATCGACGATTCCGAGGCGTCGCTGGCGCGCGATCTCCGGGTGCTCGTCCGCGAGCGGCTCGAGGCCGGCGACAGCGACCGCCAGGTCATCGACTTCCTGGTCGCGCGCTATGGCGAGTTCGTGCTGCTCAAGCCCCGGCTGACGCCGCAGACCGTGCTGCTGTGGGCGACGCCGCCGCTGGCGCTGGTCGCGGGTCTTCTGCTGGCGTGGCGGGTGCTCCGCCGGCGCGGCGCGCGGGGGGACGCGGCGCCGCTGAGCGCCGACGAACAGGCGGACATCGACCGCCTGCTGGCGAGCGGGCAAGCCGCTCCGCCGGTGCCGGATCCGGATCGCGGGCGGCCGGCGCGGGACCCGGCCGCGTAGCCGCCGGCAGGGTATAGTCTCCGGCGGGTGTAGTCTCCGGCAGGCGTGGCTCCGGGCACGCGGCTCCGCCCGGCGGGAAGCCGGCTTCATTAACAAACTTTCATGTCGCGGACAGGCTGCCGTAAGGCGGCCGGTGTCATGACTCGTTCCCACGGGACCGGGCTGGGCGGCGCGCCCCGTAGCTGATCAGATCTATTTGTAAGGAAGCCACGCCGATGCACCTCCACGAGACGCCCATGGCCAAGACGTCCTCGTCCAATTCCGGTGTCATGCGTCGTCGCCGCAGCTCGCTGCTGACGGCCGGCGCGCTTTCTCTCGCGCTCGTCGGCAGCGTCGCCGGCGGGATCGCGACGCCCGCCTTCGCGGCGGCGGTGAACGTGCCCGCCAATGCCGCGACGCAGATGCCGAGCTTCGCCGACGTCGTCGCGGCGGTGCAGCCGGCGGTGGTCTCGATCCGCGTGAAGGCGGATGCCGGGCCGCAGATGTCGAGCTTCAACGGCGGCCAGGACGACGACCAGGGCAGCGGCCCCGGCGGCATTCCGTTCGAATTCTTCAAGCGCTTCGGCCAGATCCCCGGCGGGGAAGGCCAGGGTGCTCCCGGTGCCGGCAAGCGTGCGCCCCACGAGATGGTGATGGGGCAGGGCTCCGGCTTCATCATCTCGTCCGACGGCTATGTCGTGACCAACAACCACGTCGTCGACAAGGCGACCGAGGTGACGGTCACCACCAACGACGGAAAGGACTACAGCGCCAAGGTCATCGGCACCGACGAGAAGACCGACGTCGCGCTTCTGAAGATTTCCGGCGACCACGACTTCCCGTTCGTGAAGTTCGCCGACAGCGATGTGCGCGTCGGCGACTGGGTGATCGCGGTCGGCAATCCGTTCGGCCTCGGCGGAACGGTGACGGCGGGCATCGTCTCGGCGCGCGGCCGCGACATCGGCTCGGGTCCCTACGACGACTTCATCCAGATCGACGCGCCGATCAACAAGGGCAATTCCGGCGGTCCGACCTTCAACCTGAAGGGCGACGTCGTCGGCATGAACACGGCGATCTACTCGCCGACCGGCGGCTCCGTCGGCATCGGCTTCGACATTCCCGCCGAGACGGTCAGCCAGATCGTCTCGACGCTGAAGACGAAGGGCGTCGTCACCCGCGGCTGGCTCGGCGTGCAGATCCAGCCGATCACGGACGACATCGCCGACAGCCTCGGCCTGAAGTCCGACAAGGGTGCGCTCGTTGCCGAGGCCCAGTCCGACAGCCCGGCGGTCGCCTCCGGCATCAAGTCCGGCGATGCCATTCTGGCGGTCGACGGCAAGCCGGTCGCCTCGCCGCGCGAACTCGCCAAGGTGATCGCCGGTTACGAGCCGGGCACCACGGTGAAAGTCGACGTGTGGCGCGGCGGCAAGTCCGAGGAAGTCGCCGTCAAGCTCGGCAAGCTGCCGACCAAGCAGCAGCAGGCCATGGCCGACGATGCCTCGCCGCAGGACAGCTCGTCCGAGGTCGGCCAGCTCGGTCTGACCGTCGCACCGGCCTCTGCGGTCGGCAAGGACGAGAAGGGCGTCGCGGTGGTGAAGATCGATCCCGACGGTCCGGCCGCCGACAAGGGCGTGCAGGTCGGCGACGTGATCGTGGCCGCCGGCGGCAAGCCGGTCGGCGATGCCAAGGACGTTGCGGCCAGCATCGAGGCCGCCAAGGCCGACGGCCGCAAGGCGGTGCTGCTGCAGCTGAAGCAGGGCAGCCAGCTGCGCTTCGTGGCGCTGCCGATCGCCAAGGCCTGACGGCCAGGGACGCGTGAGGATATGGCCCCGGGGCGGATGCGCCGGGGCTGAGGCGGACCCCGCATCGCGGGGCGCCGCGACACAAGGCTCGCAAGGGTCAGAATCCGGTACTGGTGAGGCTCCCGTCGCCCCCGCCGATCCAGTACCGAAGGGGCGACAGGACGGCGTAAATCGTCCTGTCGCCTCTGGTATTTCCGCCGGTCCCTCCACCGTGGCCTGAAACCGGCCCCCAGGGCGTGGAGTGCGTGAGATGCGTGCGTCGCCATTTTGGTCCGTCGACACGAGATTCGATCCCAATAGCCTTGGATTGAGCGTGCTTTCCCTGCGCGAGGCAGTTTCCGTCGAGCGCGCATGCGGTATGATGGCGCCCATGCGGGTACTCCTCATCGAAGACGACAAGGATTCGGCGGCTTTCCTGATGCGCGGCTTGCGTGAAGCCGGGCACGTCGCCGAGCACGCCGCAGACGGCGAAGTCGGGGCCGCTTCCGTTGAGGCCGGCGGCTACGACGTCATCGTCGTCGATCGCATGCTGCCCTTCCGGGACGGCCTTTCCATCATCGAGGACATGCGCCGCCGCGGCGACCAGACGCCCGCGCTGATCCTCTCCGCGCTCGGACAGGTCGACGACCGCGTCCAGGGCCTGCGGGCGGGCGGCGACGACTATCTCACCAAGCCATTCGCCTTCACGGAGCTTCTGGCGCGCGTCGAGGCACTCGGCCGCCGCCGCCGTTCCGGCGACAACGAGATGATCTATCGGGTCGGCGAGCTGGAGCTCGACCGGCTGTCCCACACCGTGAGCCGCGCCGGGCAGGACATTCCGCTGCAGCCGCGCGAGTTCCGCCTGCTCGAATACCTGATGAAGAATGCCGGCCAGGTGGTGACCCGCACCATGCTGCTGGAGAACGTGTGGGATTATCACTTCGATCCGCAGACCAACGTGATCGACGTTCACGTCTCGCGGCTGCGGTCGAAGATCGACAAGGGCTTCGAGCGCCAGCTGCTGCACACCGTGCGCGGTGCCGGATACATGCTGCGCGACGGGATCCGCTGACCGTGTTCCGTGACGGCCTCGGCGGCGGCGGCCGTTTTTTCCGCACCACGGCGTTCAGGCTCGCCGTCATCTATCTGGTGGTGTTCGCCGCACTCGCGGTCTTCCTGATCGGCTATCTCGGCTACAACACCAACGAACTCATCAGCCGGCAGATGCAGGATACCATCGAGGCCGAGCTGCAGGGCCTCTCCGAGCAATACCGCGCCGGTGGCGTAGTGCGGCTGGTGCGCGTTATCGATGCGCGGTCGCGGTCTCCGGGTGCCAGCCTCTATCTCCTGACCGATTTCGCGGGCAACCGCATCGCCGGAAACGTCGCGGATGTGCCGTCGTCGGTGCTCGATTCGGCGGATGGCATCGCGCGCCCGGTGCACTATGTGCGCCTCGAAGGTGACGACGCGCCCGAGAAGGCGCGCCAGGACACCTCGGCACTGGTGCGTGTGTTCGTGCTTCCGGGCGGGTTCCGGCTTCTGGTCGGGCGCGACCTCGCGGAGCGGGACCATCTGAGCCAGGTCGTCAACGAGGCCCGCTGGATCTCGGCGGGCGTGTTCCTGCTGCTCGGCTTCGTGACCTGGTTCTTCGTGCAGCACCGGGTGCTGAGGCGGATCGAGGCGATGGCGGAGACCAGCCGTCGCATCATGGACGGCGACCTGACGGGGCGGCTTACGGTGGACGGGTCGGGAGACGAGTTCGACCGGCTGGCGGAAAGCCTCAACGCCATGCTGGAGCGCATCGAGCAACTGATGCGCGGCTTCAAGGAGGTTTCCGACAACATCGCCCACGACCTGCGGACGCCGCTGACGCGGCTGCGGGCGCGGGTCGAGGACGCCTTGCGGATGCCGCCGTCGGAGGCGCTCTACCGCGAGGCGCTCGAAGGCACCATCGAGGAATCCGACGGCCTGATCCGCACCTTCGAGGCGCTGCTGCGCATCGCGCGCGTCGAGGCCGGGTCCGCCGGGGTGGCGCCGGAGCCGGTGGACGTCGCCGAGATCGTGCGCGATGCCGCCGAACTCTATGAGCCGCTCGCCGAAGATGCCGGCGTCCGCCTCGAGGTCGAATCGGCTGAAAGCGCCACGGTGATGGGCAGCCGCGAGCTGATCGCGCAGGCCGTCATCAACCTCATCGACAACGCCATGAAATATGGCCGCCCGGCCGAACCCGGCGTTGAAGCCTGCATCCGCGTCTCCTCCCGCCGCGAGGACGGGGCGGCGCTGATCTCGGTCGCCGACAACGGCCCGGGGGTGCCCGAAGGCGACCAGAGCCGCATCGTGCGCCGCTTCGTGCGGCTTGAGGCGAGCCGAAGCGCGCCGGGCTCCGGGCTCGGACTCAGCCTCGTCCAGGCCGTCGCGGGGCTGCACAAGGGCACGCTCGTGCTCGGCGACGCCGCACCCGGCCTCATCGTCACGCTCCGGCTGCCGTCGGCGTAGCGGCCATCCGCCCCGACCGGGCCTGCGGGGCTTGATCCCGCGCCGGAACTCGCGGACACAGGAGCCGGGCGGCCTTCAGGCCGCCGCGTCCGGAAGGCGAGAGTGATGGCGGAAGAACAACAAGAGACGCCGGGACATGTTGGGGGACGCGCGGGCGATCATGGTGCCCTCGCCGCGCGGTTCGCCATCGAGCTTCCCTCCGAACCGGGGGCCTCTGCGGCGGCGGCGAACGACCTCGCGCTGGCGGCACGCCGTACGGGCGCGCCCGGACTCGCGGACGCGCTCGAACGCGACGAGCGGCTGCGTTCTTTCCTCGGCGAAGTGTTCTCCGATGCGCCGTTCCTGCGCGACCTCGCCCACATCGCGCCGGAGAGGCTGGAAAGGCTGCTCGGGGAAGCGCCCGAGCACGCGCTGGAACGCCTGCTCGCGGCGGTCGACCAGCCGATGCCCGACGAGGCGGCGCTGATGCGCCACATGCGGCTTCTCAAGCAGGAAGTCGCGCTGCTCGTCGCGCTGTGCGATCTCGGCGGCGTTTGGGCGGTGTCGCAGGTGACGCGCGCGCTCGCGCGGTTCGCCGATGCCTGCCTCGGCGCCTGCCTGCGCCTTTTGCTGGTCGAAGCCCACGACAAGGGACGCCTCACCCTCGTCGATCCCGCCGACCCGGGGCCGGGATCCGGCTTCGTGATCCTCGCCATGGGCAAGCACGGGGCGTTCGAACTCAACTATTCGAGCGACATCGACATCATCGTGCTGTTCGACCGCGAGCGGATCAGGATCGCCGACCGGGACGAGGCCGGGACGCTGTTCGTGCGCATGACGCGGCGGCTGGTGCGGATGATGCAGGAGCGAACCGCGGAGGGTTATGTGTTCCGCGTCGATCTGCGCCTCCGGCCGGATCCCGGCGCGACGCCGCTGGCGCTCTCCGTGCAGGGCGCGCTGATCTATTACGAAAGCCTCGGCCAGAACTGGGAGCGCGCGGCGCTCATCAAGGCGCGGCCGTGCGCGGGCGACATCGAGGCGGGCGAGGCGTTCCTGGCGGAAATCCGCCCGTTCATCTGGCGCAAGTCGTTCGACTATGCCGCCGTCGCCGATGTCCACGCCATCAAGCGCCAGATTCATGCCGTGAAGGGCCACGGCGCCATCGCCATCGCCGGCCATGACGTGAAACTCGGGCGCGGCGGCATCCGCGAGATCGAGTTCTTCGTGCAGACGCAGCAGCTGATCGCCGGCGGACGCGAGCCGCGGCTGCGCGGCCGCTCGACCCGCGAGATGCTGGCGATGCTCGCCGAACTCGGCTGGATCGAACGCTCGACGCGCGACGAACTCGATCGCGCCTACGTGTTCCTGCGCATCGTCGAGCACCGCATCCAGATGGTGCGCGACGAGCAGACCCACCAGCTTCCGGAAGACCCCGACGAACTCGCGCGCATCGCGCGGCTCTGCGGCTTCCCTTCGGTCGATCCGTTCGCGAAGGTGCTGCGCGGCCATTTCCAGGCCGTGCAGCGGCATTACAGCCGCCTGTTCGAGCAGGCGCCGCAGCTTGCCGCCGATCACGGCAGCCTCGTCTTCACCGGGGCGGAGCCCGATCCCGCCACCATCGCCACCCTGAAGGAATTCGGCTTCCGCAATCCCGTGGAGGTCGCGGAGGCGATCCGCGGCTGGCATTTCGGCCGCTACCCGGCGATCCGTTCGGCCAAGGCCCGCGAGCGGCTGACGGAGCTGACGCCGGCGCTGCTGGAGGCGCTGGCGCGCACCGACAACGTGGATGCGGCATTCGTCGCCTTCGACCGGTTCCTGTCCCAGCTGCCGACGGGCATCCAGCTGTTCTCGCTGCTGCGCTCGAATCTGGGCCTACTCGACCTGCTCGCCACCATCATGGGCTCGGCGCCGCGGCTTGCCGGCATCATCACGAGGCGGCCGCGGGTGATCGATTCCCTGCTCGATCCCGCCTTCTTTGGGTCGCTGCCGAACGAGGTCGATCTTTCCGCGCGGCTCGACCGTTCCCTCGGCGAGGCCCGCTCCTACGAGGAGGAGCTCGACCGCGCCCGCATCTTCGGCCAGGAGCAGGCTTTCCTGATCGGGGTGCGGGTGCTGACGGGCACCATCGCGCCCGGGCAGGCCGGCGAGGCCTATGCCGCGCTCGCCGACGTCGTGGTGCGCTCGCTGGTGAAGGCGGCCGAGTACGAACTCGCCAAGCACCACGGCCGCGTTCCCGGCGGCTCCGTCTCGGTCGTCGCGATGGGCAAGCTCGGCGGGCGGGAGATGACGGCCTCGTCCGATCTCGACCTCATCCTGCTCTACGACCACCCCGAGGACGTGTCCGCGACCGACGGGCTGAAGCCGCTGGCGCCGAGCCAGTATTATATCCGCCTCACCCAGCGGCTCGTCTCGGCGCTGTCGGCGCCGACGGGCGAGGGCACGCTCTACGACGTGGATTTCCGCCTGCGGCCATCCGGCAAGGCCGGGCCGCTCGCGACCCACATCAAGGCGTTCGAGGTCTATCAGGCGACCGATTCCTGGACGTGGGAGCAGATGGCACTGACCCGGGCGCGGCCGATCACCGGCGATCTCGCCTTCGTCGGGCGGGTAGAGCAGGTCATCCGCACCGCCCTGACGCGCACAAGGCCGGCGCTCGCCGCCGACGTGGCGGACATGCGCCGCCGCATCGAGGCCGACAAGGGAACCCGCGATCCGTGGGACCTGAAGCAGGTCGCCGGCGGAATGGTCGACATCGAGTTCATCGCCCAATATCTGACGCTGGCCCACGCGCGGGAGCGGCCCGACCTTGCCTCGCCCAACACCCTCGTCGCTCTCGGGCGTCTCGCCCATGCCGGCATTCTCGACCCGGAGGCAGCGCGGGTGCTCTGCCCGGCGATCGGGCTCTATCAGGCTCTGACGCAGGTGCTGAGGCTCGCCGTCGAGGGGCCGTTCAAGCCGGACACGGCGCCGCGCGGCGTGGTGGAACTCGTCTGCCGGGCGAGCGGCGAGCCCGATATCCGCGTGCTGGAGGCCCGGCTCGTCGAGGTGCAGGCGGAGGTTCGCGCCTGCTTCGAGCGCATCGTCGGCAAAGGCACCGCGCCCTCCTGATCGTGACGCTACGGGAAGGTCGGCGACGGGTGCGTCCCGGCGGCTTGCGGCGCGGCGCCTCTCAGGGAAGGCTCAGGCTGCGGAGGCCTGAACGGTCTCGCGGCGCGGCGGGTCCTTCGGCAGGTGCACGGTGATGACCGTGCCGACGCCGACTTCGGACTGGATGTCCATCCGCCCGCCGTGGAGCTGCACCAGCGAGCGGGCGATCGCGAGCCCGAGGCCCGAGCCCTTGTGGCTCTTGGTGAACTGGTTCTCCACCTGCACGAACGGCTGGCCGAGACGCAGGATTTCCTTCTTCGCGATGCCGATACCGGTGTCCTCGACCGAAACGGCGATGCCGTCCTGGTCGGAGCGGGCCCGCACGGTCACGCGGCCGCCCTGGGGCGTGAACTTCACCGCGTTGGACAGCAGGTTCAGGAGGATCTGCTTCATCGCACGGCGGTCGACGTTCATCTTCAGCTGCGACACGGCCGAGACGACCTCGATGTCCTTCTCGGAGGCGGTCGGCGACATGATCCGCGCCGCCTCGGAAACGACCTCCTCCAAGTCGATGGCTTCCACCGAGAGATCGATCTGGCCGGCCTCGATCCGCGACATGTCGAGAATGTCGTTGATCACGCCGAGCAGATAATTGCCGCTGTGGTGGATGTCCTGGCAGTATTCGACGTACTTGTCGGAGCCGAGCGAGCCGAACATGCCCTGGGTCATGATTTCCGAGAAGCCGATGATCGCGTTCAGCGGCGTGCGGAGTTCGTGGCTGATATTGGCGAGGAATTCCGACTTCGCGCGGTTGGCTTCCTCCGCGCGGGTCTTCTCCTCGGCATATTTCTCGGCGAGCTCGACGAGCTGGCGGGCCTGGCTCTCCAGCTTCTGGCGCGACTGGCGCAGGTCCGCGACGGTGGCGCGCAGCCGCCGCTCGCTTTCCATCAGCCGCTCCTCGTGCCGCTTCAGCGCGGTGATGTCGGTGCCAACCGAGACGAAGCCGCCGTCCTTGGTGCGCCGCTCGTTGATCTGGAGCCAGCGGCCGTCGGAAAGCTGCGCCTCGTAGGAGCGAGAGCCCTCCTCCGGATAGCCCTCGGCGGGGATCTCGGAGGTGACGATCGGCTGGCTGGCGGAGCGCATGATGGTCGGGTAGGGCGCTCCGGCGGCGATGGCCTCGTCCGGCAGGTTGTGAAGCTGCTGGTATTTCGAGTTGCACATCACCAGGCGGTTGTCGGCGTCCCACAGCACGAACGCTTCCGAGATGGTCTCGATGGCGTCGCGCAGGCGCATGTCGGCCGTCGCGGAACGCTCGGCAAGCGCGCGCTGTTCGGTGACGTCGACGGCGATGCCGATGAGGTGCGGCGTGGTGTCGTCGGTCTCGGCGGCGAGTTCGGCGCGCATCCGCAGCCAGATCCAGCGGCCGTCGGCGTGGCGCATCCGCAGCATGCGGTCCAGCGTGCCGGCGCCGCTCGTCAGCATCCCGTCGGCGATGGCGAACAGGTCGCCGTCCTCGGGATGGATCAGGGCGGAGACTTCGCGGAACCCGAGCAGGTCGTCCTTCGGCTCCATGCCGAGGATGTCGTACATCGAGGCCGACCAGAACATCCGCCCCCGGGCGAGATCCCAGTCGAACAGGCCGCAGCGCCCGCGCATCAGCGCGGCATCGATGCGCACCTGCGTCGAGGCGTAGATGGTGTCGGCCGAGCGGGCGCGGGTCGATTGCGCGAAGAAGGCATAGACCAGCACCAGGATCACGCCGCTGGTGCAGACGAACAGCGTGACGTTGGCGGAAAGGTCGCGGCGCCAGGAGCCGAACACCGCGTCGGTCGGCTGCACGGCGGCGACCATGCTGCCGCCGTCGGCGAGCTGGTGCACGGTGGCGAAGGCGGGCGTGCCGTCGACGAGGGTGAGTTCGAGAACGCCGGCCTTGGCGCCGAACGTCGTCAGCGGCTGGGATTCGCCGAGCACGTCGATCAGCGTCTTGCCTTCGAGGTCCGGCCGCACCGGATCGGTGACGACGATCTTGCCGTCGGCGTCGGTGACCATGAGCTGGCGGCCGTCGAGGGTCGCGCGACTCGGCAGCACGCCCAGAAGCGCGGCGCGGATCGTCTCGGCCGGCGTCGCGCGCACGGCGTCGAGCGGCATCGCGGCCTGATCCGCGGCGGCGGCGCTTTCCGCCGCGCGATCCTTGGCGTTCTTCTGGCCGCCCTTCGATTTCTCCGCCAGTTCCGCGGCAGCGGTCGCCTTCGCCACGGCGCTCAAGGCGCGGTCGTGGTCGATGGTGGCGGCCACACCGGTCGCGAGCAGCGCGAGTTCATCGCGTGCGGTGCGGTCGGCGCTCTCGTACGACGCGACGAGCGCGGCGCAGCGATAGCCGGCCATCACCAGGATGAACAGAATGGTCAGGACAGGGATGGCCCGGCGGAACAGCGGCTCCTTGGCGACGAGCTGGGCATAGGCCGGCGCTGCCAGCAAGCCTGCATGGCCGGAGAGCGCAACCGGTGTACCGCGCCCCTGTGCGGCGCGGCCGGTCGTCTGCGTTGCCGTCAGTCTCGCCCAGGCCGCGTTCAACGCCGAAAAAGGCGCACGACGCCGCCCCGAGGCGTCGGCGGTGTCCGCCCGCGCCATCTTAGCATCCCCGTGGAATTCGTTGATTCTTGGGTGGATCCGGCACTCGAACTGCCCGAATCATGGCCATTTGAATCGACGTGAATCACATTGTCCAGAGGGTATGGTTAAAAAATGGTGAGCGGCCGCAAACGGGCTCGCGGCACCGGGTGCCGCGAGCAACTGGAAGGGGTTGGCGCCGAATCCTGAGGTTGCGCCGGCTCGCGCCTCACGCGAGACAGCGGCCGACGATATCGGTCACATCGGGCGAAAGCGGCCGCACCGCCGCGATGCGGCGCAGCTCCACCTCCGCCTTGGCGCGCCGGCCCGGCTCCATCGTGCGCCACGACCGGAACGCGCCCAGCAGGCGCGCGGCGAGCTGAGGGTTGCGCGGATCGAGATCGATGGCGGTGGAGGCGAGGAAGGCATAGCCCGCGCCGTCCGGCCGGTTGAACTGGGCGGGGTTGGCCATCGAGAACGCGCCGACCAGCGAGCGCACCCGGTTCGGATTGGTGAAGGCGAATGCCGGATGGCCGGTGAGGCGGCGAACGGTATCGAGCGTGTCGTCCGACGGCGCGGTCGCCTGCACCACGAACCACTTGTCGATCGCGAGCGGGTGGTCCTTGAAGCGGTCGTAGAAGTCGGCGAGCGCGGCCTCGGCCCCGGCAGCGCCGGTGAAGACCAGCGCCGTCAGGGCGGCGAGGCGATCGGTCATGTTGTCGGCGGTATCGTAATGCCGCTCCATCCGTCCGGCGCCCGCGGGCACCAGCGAGAGATAGTCGAGCAGGGTGTTGCGGAACGCGCGCCGGCCTGCGCCGGCGGCATCGGGGCGGAACGGCTCGGCGGTCGACAGCCGGTCGTAGAGGCCGGCGAAGGTGTCGGCGAGGGCCTCGGCGATCGCGCGGCGCATGTTCCGGCGCGCCGCGGCGATGGCGGTCGGGTCAACGTCGGAGCCGATCTCGCGGGCGATGTCGGTCTCGCTCGGAAGCTGGAGCACGAGGGCGCGGAAGGCGTGGTCCAGGGTCTCGTCGGCGGCCACGGTACCGAGAGCGGAGACGAAACTGCGGTCGGTTTCCGGGGACGTGCCCCCTGCAGCGATCGCGGCGGCCGCGGCCTTCAGGGCAACGGTGGCGATGGCCTGAGCGGCCTCCCAGCGGTTGAACGGATCGCTGTCGTGACCGAGCAGGAACAGCCTGTCCTCGAGCGGCAGATCGATGTCGAGCACCACGGGTGCCGAGAACGCGCGCAGCAGCGACGGCACAGGACGTGCCGCCACGCCCTCGAACACCACGGTCTGGCTGGCCTCGGTCAAATGGATAACGTCGTCCTTCACCGTGGCGCCGGAGACGGCGGTGACGTCGAGATCGGCCCCGTTCGGCCCGACGAGCCCGAAGCGCACCGGGATCGGCACGGGCAGCTTGGTCGGCTGGCCGGGTGTCGGCGGGCAGGTTTGGGCGAGATCGAGGGTGAAACGGCGGGCCTCGGCGTCATACGTGCCGCGCGCGGTCACGCGCGGCGTGCCGGCCTGACGATACCACATCAGGAAGGGCGCGAGATCGGAGCCGGAGGCTTCGGCGAAGCAGGCGAGGAAGTCCTCGATGGTCGCCGCGTCGCCGTCGTGGCGGTCGAAATAGAGGTCCATGCCCCGGGCGAACGCATCGGCGCCGATGAGCGTCTTCAGGGCGCGGATCAGCTCTGCGCCCTTCTCGTAGACCGTCGCGGTGTAGAAGTTGTTGATTTCGTGGTAGATTTCTGGTCGGACCGGGTGGGCGAGCGGCCCGGCATCCTCGGTGAACTGCTGGGCGCGAAGGGTGCGCACATCCGAAATCCGCTTCACCGGGCGCGAGCGCTGGTCGGAGGAGAACTCCTGATCGCGGAACACGGTCAGCCCTTCCTTCAGGCAGAGCTGGAACCAGTCGCGGCAGGTGATGCGGTTACCCGTCCAGTTGTGGAAATATTCGTGGGCGATCACGCCCTCGATGCCGGTATAGTCCTGATCGGTCGCAGTCTCCGGCGCGGCAAGGACATATTTGTCGTTGAAGATGTTGAGGCCCTTGTTCTCCATCGCCCCCATGTTGAAGTCCGACACCGCAACGATCATGAAGATATCGAGATCGTATTCGCGGCCGAACGCCTCCTCGTCCCAGCGCATCGAACGCTTCAGGGCGTCCATCGCATAGGTCGCGCGGTCCTCGTTGCCGTGCTCGACATAGATGCGAAGGTCGACCTCGCGGCCCGAGGCGGTGACGAAATCGTCGCGCACGAGGGCGAGATCGCCCGCCACCATGGCGAACAGGTAGCTCGGCTTCGGATAGGGATCGTGCCAGACGGCGAAGTGGCGGGTGCCGTCCGCCGAGGTGCCGGAGACGATCTGGTTGCCGTTGGCGAGCAGGATCGGGGCCTCGGCCACCGGCGCCTCGATGCGGGTGGTGTAGATCGACAGCACGTCCGGCCGGTCGAGGAAATAGGTGATGCGGCGGAAGCCCTCGGCCTCGCACTGGGTGCAGTAGGTGCCGCGGCTGCGATAGAGCCCGCTCAGCGCCAGATTGGCTTCCGGATCGATCTCGGTGACGATTTCCAGCGTGAATGGGCGAGCCGGCGGCGTGGCGACGGTCAATCCGTCGGGCGTCGCGGTGAAGGCCTCGGCCGCCAGGGGACGGCCGTCGAGGGAAACCGACACGAGGGTCAGGCCGTCGCCGTCGAGGACGAGCGGGGCGCCGGCGTCCGTGCCGTCACGCGGGACGATGGCGAGCCTCGCCGTGACGAGGGTCGCATGCGGCGAGAGCAGGAAGTCCAGGTCGACGGTTTCGATCGCGTAGAGCGTCGGCTGGTAGTCGGCGAGGCGAACGGCCTGTCCGGCATGTCGCGACATCATGGGCTTCCCTTGTGGCGACGGCCGGTCACGGCCGTCGGTGGCTGCAAGGCGGCCGTGACGGCCGCGGATCGGCCGGTTTTAGGCGCTTGGGGCGTCCGGCACCAGAGCGTCGCCCGCATGGGGCGTCTGTCTCCAGCAAAGCCGCCGCCGTGCGCCGCGCCGGGCCGCGGCATCCGAAATCGGGTCGCGGCGCTCGCCGCTTCGTGGCATGTCCCGTCTGAGCTCATCCGATTCTCGACTGGAAACCGTGCAATGCCCGGTAACGCGCCGCCCCGCCGCACCATGACGCCGCTCGAATGGGGGATGCTGCTCATCCTCTCGGTGGTGTGGGGTGGCTCGTTCTTCTTCAACCGCGTCGCCGTGCAGGAGTTGCCGGTGTTCACGGTGGTGGTGTCGCGGGTGGCACTGGCGGCCATCATCCTCACCGTGATCCTGAGGCTACGGGGCGAACGGCTGCCGACGAGCGGGCGCGTCTGGGCCGCCTTCTTCGGCATGGGATTTCTCAACAACGCGGTCCCCTTTCTGCTGATCGTCTGGGGGCAGCAGTTCATCGCGTCCGGCGTCGCCTCGATCCTGAATGCCTCGACGCCGCTGTTCACAGTGCTGTTCGCGCATTTCCTGACGACTGACGAGAAGCTGAGCGGAGGACGGCTCGCGGGCGTGCTCATCGGCTTCGCCGGTGTCGCCGTGATGATCGGTCCCGATGCCTTCCGCGCGCTCGGCGGCAATCTGGCGGCGCAGCTCGCCTGCCTCGGAGCGGCGGTGTCCTATGCCTTCGCGGGCATCTTCGGGCGACGGTTCCGGGCGATGGGCGTCACGCCGATCACGACGGCGGCGGGGCAGGTGATCGCGTCGAGCACCATGCTGCTTCCGGTCATGCTCGTCGTCGACCGGCCATGGACGCTGCCGCTGCCGAGCGTGGCCGCGCTCGGGGCCCTCGTGGCGCTGGCGGCGGTGTCGACCGCCTTCGCCTATGTGCTGTTCTTCCGGATTCTCTCGACCGCAGGCGCGACCAACATCGTGCTGGTGACGTTCCTCGTTCCCGTCAGCGCCATTCTGCTGGGCGTTGCCTTCCTCGGCGAGCGCCTGCGGCCGGAGCATCTCGCCGGCATGGCGCTGATCGGCGCCGGCCTCGCGGCGATCGACGGCCGCCTCTGGCGCCGTCTCAATCCCCGCGCCGCCCGGGACGGGTGAGGGCACAAGACGGGCAAGAAGACGGCGCATGAAGGCGGCGGATGCCGCGCGGGCCGAAGCCGGCGGCGGGAACGGCCTCCATGGCGGGCGCCGCAGATCCGGGTTAAGTAAGGGGTCCAGCGTCGAGACAAGGCCCGCATGAAGCGCGAAACGTCCACGATGCCGCCGCCAGCGTCGCCCGTCGTGCCTTCCGGCAGCGAGGGAAGCTCCGCGCGTGCCGAAGCGCCGTCGAGAGGCGACGCGCCCGCTCGGTGGACCGTTCCGCTCGGCTGGGTGCTGGGCGGCGGCTACGGGCTTCTGCTGTTCGTCTCGCTCGTGATCGTGCTGTCGATCGCGGTCACCAGCAACTACAACAACACCTACAGTCTGCTCCGCGACAAGGCGATCCTGGTGATGGATCTCCTGTCGAGCCGCATCTCCGACCAGCTCGCCCCGGCGGAACTCGCCGCCAACGACATCGCCTCGCTTTACGCCGCTGGCGCTTTCGAGACGGATCGGCAGGACGACCGGCAGATGCTGGCGCTGCTGGAAGGCGCCCTCGTCGGCAATTCGTCCGTCGGCGGCGCGGTGATCTACGACCGGAATTTCGATGTCGTCGGGTTTTACCGGTCGAACGACGGCGCGATCCAGAAGCTCGCCGACGGCTCGGTGGAGGCGCTCAGCGAAGGCGATCGGAAGGTGCTCTCCGCGATGCCGGCGCACGCCGGCGCGACATGGGAGCCCCTGCGCTTCACCGCGGGCAACCTCGTCGCCAGCGTCGCCGCCCCCCTCGACCGCGACGGCCAGCGCGGGGGCTATGTCGTCGCCGCGGTCACGGCGGAAGCGCTCAGCCACGTCGTCGCCGAACTGGGGCAGGGCACGCGCGTCACGGCCTTTCTGCTCGATTCAAAGGGGCAGGTGTTCGCCCACTCCGGTGGCTCGGCGCTCAAGCTCCCCGACGCGATCAACCGCAACCACGGCTGGGTCACGCCGGCCGACATCGGCGACCGGGTGCTCGTCGCCTACGAGGATGAAGACCAGCCCGCGACGCTCGCCCGGGTCGCCGGCGACATCAACATCGACCAGGTGGAGGTGGGCGAGGATTCCTACATCATCATCACCCGCCAGCTGAACAGGTTCGGCGCGAAGCCTTGGACCGTCGGCGCCTACATGCTGTCCGCCGATACCCTCGACCAGCTGCGCGGCCTCTATGGATCGGTCATCGCCGGCATCGTGATGATCGTCATCGCCATCGCGCTCGCGCTCTGGATCGCGCGGCGCATTGCAAGGTCGATCGGCCAGCTTCGCACCGAGGCCGATCGCATCGCCGCGCTCGACCTCGACGCCGCCCGCCAGGTTCCGTCGAGCCGCATCGCCGAGTTCGACAGCGGCGCGCGCGCCTTCAACAACATGCTGGAGGCCGTGCGGGCCTTCTCGCGCTATGTGCCGAGCGGGCTCGTTCGCCGGCTGATGCGGTTCGGCTTCGCCGCCGCGACCCGGCCCGAGCGGCGCATCGCGGCGATCATGTTCACCGACCTCGCCGGCTTCACCACGCTCTCCGAGGAACTCAGCCCCGAGGACGTGTCGCTGCTGCTGAACCGCCATTTCAGCGCGCTGGTCGCCTGCGTCGAAGCGGAGAACGGCACCGTCGACAAGTTCCTCGGCGACGGCATGATGGCGGTGTGGGCCGAAGGCTCGCCTGCGGAGAACGCCGCTCGCGCCGCCCGCGCCGCCGTCGCCATCGCCCGCGCGGTCGAGGAAAGCGCGGCGCAGGCCCGCGCCGAAGGCGCTCTGGTGCTGCGGGTCCGCATCGGGCTTCACGTCGGCCCGGTGATCATCGGCAATCTCGGCGCGACCGAGCGCGTCAACTACACCACCATCGGCGATACGGTGAACGTCGCTTCACGGCTGGAGGCGTTCGGCAAGACACTCGCCGACGCCGACGCGCAGGATGCCGTGGTTCTGGCGACCGGCGATCTGGTCCAACTCGCCGATCCCGGCATTCGCTGTGCGGCGATCGGCGCGACCGCGCTCAGGGGCCGCTCCGGCGCGCTCACCGTCTACCGCATTCTGCCTCACGCGGCGCCGTGACCCTGCGCCGGCGGGGCGCGCGGCCAAAATGCACGGCGCCGGGATGTATGCCGGCTTCTGAATTGCGTGCGGCCGGCTCGGTCTGGCGCTCCCGTCCGATCGGAAAGCGCTCCAGCGGCTTTCGGACGCAAGGCCCGGATGCCGCCAGAAATCGCCGTTCGGACAGCGAAATTCGTCCTGCCCCCCTGTTTCCTTAACGGCGCCGTGCGGTCATAGTCTCGAACGGTCCGGCGATGGATGGACCGGGTCGGCATGAGGGGCGGTGCGGGGAGCGGCGAGCCCCCGGAGCCAGCCCCCGGCTTCAGGGGATGGCGTTCGTGGATGTCCTGACGATCGAGGGCCTCACAGTCGATTTCCGCGGCGACGAGGGTCTGGTCCGCGCCGTGGACGGGGTTTCCCTGTCGGTTCCGGCGGGACGCACCGTCGCCCTGGTGGGCGAGTCCGGCTCCGGCAAGACCGTGATTTCCCAGGCGATCATGGGGCTTCTGCCGAAGAAGGCGAAAATCACGTCCGGCCGCATCCTGTTCAACGATCCCGACGAGGGCGGGCGGCAGACCGACATCGCCGCGCTGGAGCCATCCGGCCGCAAGATGCGCGCGATCCGAGGCAATCGCATCGCCATCGTGTTCCAGGAGCCGATGACGTCGCTGTCGCCGCTCCACACCGTCGGCGACCAGATCGGCGAGGCGGCGCAGCTCCATCGCGGCTGCAGCCGGGCCGAGGCCCGCGAGATCACCCGCGAGATGCTGCGCCTGGTGCAGTTTCCCGACCCCGACCGGGCGCTGGCGTCCTATCCCTTCCAGCTTTCCGGCGGTCTGCGCCAGCGCGCGGTGATCGCCATGGCGCTGGTCTGCCGGCCAGCGCTTCTGATTGCCGACGAGCCGACCACCGCGCTCGACGTGACCATTCAGGCCGAAATCCTGAAGCTCATCCGCGACCTGCAGCGCGAGCTGGCGATGTCGGTGCTGATGATCACCCACGATTTCGGAGTGGTGGCGAACGTCGCCCACGACGTGGTCGTGGTCTATCACGGCCGCGTCATGGAATCCGGGCCGGTGGACGAGATCTTCCGGGCGCCGCAGCACGACTATCTCAAGGCGCTGCTCCGGGCCGTGCCCCGCTTCGAGATGGCGCCCGGGGAGCGGCTCGTGCCGATCCGGCCGATCGCTCCCGCCTCCAGCGGGTTCCTCGCGAAGACCGGCACGCGCGAGCGCACCTCGGACGGCCCGATCGTCACCTTCGAGCGGGTGTTCAAGAGCTACGGCGCCAAGCGCAAGCGCGGCAGTCGCCTCGTCGGCCCGATCCGGGCGATGGACGACATCAATTTCACCGTGCGCCGCGGCGAATGCCTCGGCATCGTCGGTGAATCCGGCTCGGGCAAGACCACCTCCGCGCTTGCGCTGATGCGGGCCATCGACATCGATTCCGGCCGCATCCTGTTCGATGACGGTCATGGCGCGGTGGACGTCGCGCACCTGCGCGGCAGCGACCTGTTCGCCTATCGCCGCAAGGCGCAGATGATCTTCCAGGACCCGTTCTCCTCGCTCAATCCGCGCATGACGGTGAACGAGATCATCTCCGAGCCGCTCACCATCCACGAGAAGCTCAGCCCGGAGGAACGCTCCGAAAGGGTGCGCGAGCTGATGCGCCTCGTCGGGCTCGATCCCCGCTTCCTGCGGCGCTATCCGCATTCGTTCTCCGGCGGCCAGCGCCAGCGCATCGGCATCGCGCGCGCGCTTGCGCTGAAGCCCGACCTGATCGTGTGCGACGAACCGGTCTCCGCGCTCGACGTCTCGGTCCAGGCCCAGATTCTCAATCTTCTCAAGGATCTCCAGTCCGAACTCGGACTGACCTACATCTTCGTCAGCCACAATCTCGCGGTCATCGACTACATGGCCGACCGCGTGGTGGTGATGTGCCGGGGGCGGGTCGTGGAGATCGGCGCCACCCGCGAGGTGGTGGGGGACCCGATCCACCCCTACACAAAGGCCCTGCTGACCGCCGTGCCCGAGGCGAGCCTGGACCATCCGCTCGACTTCGCCGCACTCTCCGCCGGACGCACGTCCGATCCCGCATCATGGCCGGAGCCGTTCCGCCTCGGGCCGGACACGCCGCCGACGCTGGTGGAAATGCGGCCGGGCCGCTTCGTCTGCGCGCCGGGCATCGCCGGCCAGATCCCCGCGACAGGTCAGCTGGAGGTTGCCGGATGAACGCCGCCCGTCTCGCCCTTTCCGGCCCGGCAGCCCTGTTCGGGTCCGCCGTCCGCCTCGCGTCCGCGCTCGGGCTCTGCGTGCTGTTGGCGGGCGTCCTGCCGCCGGCCGCCGCCCGCGCCGCCTCCGATCCCGCGCCGGCGGCGGAAGCGGAGGGACCGCAGCTTCCGCCGCTCGCCGAGCGGCTGCCGAAGGAGCCTCTGGTCGTCAATCTCGAGGCCATGGGCCTCAAGGTCGGCAAGCCCGGCGGTTCGATCCGCACCCTGATCAGCCGCGTCAAGGATGCGCGCATGATCACGGTTTGGGGATATGCCCGCCTCGTCGGCTACAACGAAAAGCTCGAGATCGTGCCGGATATCCTCAAGTCCGTGGATGTCGAGGATGGGCGCATCTTCACGCTGCACCTCAGGGCCGGTCACAAGTGGTCGGACGGCAAGCCCTTCACCGCCGAGGATTTCCGCTACTACTGGGAGGACATCGTCGGCAACAAGGAACTGACGCCTGCCGGCCCGGAGCCGTTCCTGCTGGTGAACGGCGAAATGCCGACATTCGAGGTCATCGACGATCTCACGGTGCGCTACAGCTGGAGCAAGCCGAATGCGTTGTTCCTGCCGAGTCTGGCGGCTGCTCGCGACCCCTTCATCTATCGCCCGGCGCACTACCTGAAGCAGTTCCATATCAAGTACGCCGATCCCGACAAGCTGGCGGCGATGATCAAGAAGAAGAAGGCGCGCTCCTGGGCTGCGCTTCACTTCAAGATGGACAATCTCTACGACGCGATGGACCCGCATGAACCGTCGCTGCAGCCGTGGGTGCCGTCGGAAAATTCGTCCGATCGCCGGCTGGTCATGCGCCGCAACCCCTATTTCCATCGCGTCGATGAAACCGGTCAGCAGCTTCCCTATGCCGACGCGGTGGTGATGAACGTGGTCTCCGCCAGCCTGATCCCGAGCCAGACCCAGGCGGGCGAGGCCGATCTTCAGGCGCGCGGATTGTCCTTCCCGGACATCACGGTGCTGAAGCGCGGCGAGGCGCAATCGGGCTACCGCACCTATCTCTGGCCGATGTCCACCTCGAACCAGGTGGCCATCTACCCGAACCTGACCGTGGCCGATCCGATGTGGCGCACGCTGCTGCGCGACACCCGCTTCCGCCGCGCGCTGTCGCTCGGCATCGACCGCGACATGATCAACCGCGTGCTCTATTTCGGCCTTGCCGAGCCCTCGAACAACGCCGTGCTGTCGAAGAGCAAGCTGTTCGAGCCGGATTTCCGCACGAAGTGGGCGACCTACGATCCGGCGGAGGCCAACCGGCTGCTCGACGAGGTCGGGCTCAAGAAGAAGCGCAGCGACGGCATCCGCCTGCTGCCGAACGGCGAGCCGCTCCAGATCGTCATCGAGGCGGACGGAACCAGCCAGGAACAGGTCGACATGCTCCAGCTCGTCGCCGAGACGTGGCGGGAGATCGGCGTCAACCTGTTCGTGAAGGGCTCTGACCGCGACATCATGTGGAACCGCGCGCTCGCCGGCAGCCTCGTGATGATGGCCGCGAACGGCTACGACAATGGCATCCCGACGAGCGAGATGAGCCCGGCCGAGCGCGTGCCGTCCGACAGTTCCTTCGTGCTGGGCATGGGCTGGGGCGCCTATCGCGACAGCGAAGGCGCCAACGGCGAGAAGATCGACTATCCGCCGGTGCAGAAGCTGATGGATGCCTATAACGACTGGCTCTCCGCACGCGACGACGATGCACGCACGGCGGCCTGGAAGACCATCATCCGCACCCATGTGGACGAGACGCTCTCGATCGGCATTGTAGCTTCGGTGAAGCAGCCGGTGGTGGTGGCCCGCAAACTGATGAACGTGCCCGAAACCGCGTTCTACGGCTTCGAGCCCGGCGCGTTCTTCGGCATCTACCACATGGACTGCTTCTGGTTCGACACGAACAACAAGACCGCCGATCGGAACTGAGCCTCATGCTGGCCTATATCATCAGACGCACGCTGGCGATGATCCCGACGCTCGCGGTCATCAGCTTCCTGATATTCGTCGTCATCCAGTTGCCGCCCGGGGACTATCTGTCCAACCAGATCGCGGAACTGCGCTCCTCCGGCGAGGCGGCCTCGATCGCGAAGGTCGAGTTCCTGCGCAAGGAGTTCTCCCTCGACCGGCCGTTCCTCGAGCGCTACCTGATCTGGGTCGGCGCTTGGCCGGGGCCGCACGGCTTCGACGGGCTGCTTCAGGGCAACTGGGGTTGGTCGTTCGAGTACGACAAGCCCGTCGCGGACGTGGTCGGCCCCACCCTGCCGCTGACGATCATCCTCAATCTCGCGACGGTGCTGTTCGTCTATGTGGTGTCGTTCCCGATCGGCATCTATTCGGCCACACGGCAATATAGCTGGGGCGATTACGGCTTCACGCTGATCGGCTATATCGGGCTCGCCGTACCGAACTTCCTGTTCGGGCTCATCCTGCTCTATCTCGCCAACCGCTGGTTCGGGCTTTCCATCGGCGGGCTGATGGACCCGCGCTATGTGGATGCGCCATGGAGCTGGGCCAAGGCGATGTCGATCTTGGGTCACCTCATCGTGCCGACGATCGTGATCGGCACTGCGGGAACCGCCGGCATGATCCGCAGGCTGCGCGCCAACCTGCTCGACGAGATTCACCGGCAATATGTCGTCACCGCCCGCGCCAAGGGGCTGAGCGAGCGCAAGCTTCTGGTGAAATATCCGCTGCGGATGGCGCTCAATCCGTTCATCGCCGATATCGGCCACCTGCTGCCGTCGCTCGTCTCGGGCTCGGTCATCGTCTCCGTGGTGCTCAACCTTCCGACCGTCGGTCCGGTGCTGCTCGATGCGCTGCGCTCGCTCGACCAGTTCCTCGCGGCCTTCATCCTGATGTTCGTGGCGCTCCTCACGGTGGTCGGCATGCTGATCTCCGACCTCCTCCTGGGCGTGCTCGATCCCCGCATCCGTCTCGGCGGAAAGGTGCGTAAATGAGTTCCGAAGTGTCCGCGACGCCCGGGCCGCGCACGCCCCACTATGTCGATCCGCGTCCGTTCGATCCGGCGGAGACGGAGATTCTGACGCCGGAGCAGGAGCGCTTCTATCAGGCATCGCAGTGGAGCATCATCTGGATGCGCTTCCGCCGCCACCGCGTGGCGGTGTGGTCGGGCGTCATCCTGATCCTGTTCTATCTGTGCGTGCCGTTCGCCGGCGTGATCGCGCCCTATACCCCGAGCGACCGCGACAACTATCATCTCTATGCGCCGCCGCAGGGCCTGCACCTGTTCCACGACGGCAAATTCGTCGGCCCCTTCGTCTACGGGCTGAACGCGCGCGTCGACATGGACGAGATGCGGTGGGTCTACGAGGTCGACGAGACCGCCGTGCAGCCGCTGCGCTTCTTCTGTTCCGGCAGCCCCTATTCGTTCTGGGGCGTAGTCGAAACCCGCTTCCATCTCGTCTGCCCGGCAGAGGGCGGCACGTTCTTTCCGCTCGGCACCGACCGTCTCGGGCGCGACATCTTCTCCGGCCTCATCTACGGCGCGCGGATTTCGCTCACGGTGGGCCTCGTCGGCGTCGCCATCTCCATCGTGCTCGGCATGTTCTTTGGCGGCATCGCTGGGTTCTTCGGCGGCTTCGTCGACACCGCCATCCAGCGCCTGATCGAGATCATGCGCTCGCTTCCCGAACTGCCGTTGTGGATGGCGCTGTCGGCCGCCCTGCCGGTGACGTGGAGCCCTGTGCTGATCTATCTCGGCATCACCGTGATCCTCGGGCTGCTCGACTGGCCGAGCCTTGCGCGCGCGGTACGCTCCAAGCTGCTCGCGCTGCGTGAGGAGGACTATGCCCGCGCGGCCGTGATGATGGGGGCCTCGCCGCGGCGCATCATCTTGCGCCACCTGCTGCCGGGTTTCACCAGCCACATCATCGCCTCGGCCACGCTGGCGATCCCCGGCATGATCCTCGGCGAGACGGCTCTGTCGTTCCTGGGTCTCGGCCTGCGGCGCCCTGCGGTGAGCTGGGGCGTGATGCTGAACGAGGCGCAGAACATCACGGCGGTGACCGTCTATCCGTGGCTGATGGCGCCGACGATCCCCGTCATCATCGTCGTGCTCGCCTTCAACTTCCTCGGCGACGGCATGCGGGACGCGGCCGACCCTTACAAGTAGGCCGCAGGACCGCATCTCGGAACATGTCCCGTTCGGATCAGGGCGACCTGAACGAATAGGATATCTTCAGGCTCTTGAAGCCGATGCGCTTCCTTCCGATCGGATCAGTCCATCCGACCGGAAGGGTTCTCAGGGAGCGGTCAGCGCGTGGGCGAGGAGCGCGCCGGCGAGTGCCGGCGGCATCACCACGAGGCCGAGTTTCAGGAACTGCCACGCGCCGACGTGCTCGCCTTCGCGCCGGAGCGCGGTGAGCCAGAGGATGGTCGCGAGCGAGCCCGTCACCGACAGGTTCGGGCCGAGATCGACAGCGATCAGCACCGCGCCGGCGATGTGATCGTGCAGCCCCACCGCCGCGGCCGTCGAGCCGGCGATCAGGCCGACCGGCAGGTTGTTCATCAGGTTCGACGCGACGGCGACGGCGACCGCCGCTCCCGCCGCCGTCCATGCGATCGATTCGGCCGCGAAATGCGCGACGACGCCCGCCAGAAGTCCGATCACGCCGGTCTTCTGCAGGGCCTCGACCAGCACGAACAGCCCGGCCACCAGCGGCAGAACGCTCCAGGAGACATGCCTGAGCACCGGCAGCGGCGAGCGCCCGCCGACCGCGAGGATCGCCGTGGCGGTGCCGATGCCGGCGAGGAAGGTGGGCAGGCCGAGTTCCCAGCCCAGGGCGGACGCGGCGATGAGCACGAGCGCCGTGCAGCCGATGCCGATCGCCGCCAGCCGGCCTTCGCGCGTCAGCCGGGTTTCCGGCACCGTCGCCGCCAGCGTGGCGGGAATGCTGCGCCTCAGCATCAGCCGCAGCGCGATATAGGTGAGCGCGATCGCGGCGATCGAGGGCAGGGTGAAGGTCGCGAGCCATGTGGCGAGCGGCGGCATCCGGTCGCCGAAGATGACGAGGTTCGCCGGGTTGGAGATCGGCAGCACGAAGCTCGCCGCATTGGCGATGAACGCGCAGACGAACAGATAGGGCAGTGCCGGCGCGCCGGCCGCCCGCGCGGCCGCATAGACCGCCGGCGTCAGCACCACGGCCGTCGCGTCGTTCGAGAGGAACACCGTCACCACGATGCCGACGCCGTAGACGAGGGCGAACAGCCGGCGCCCGGAGCCTTTGGCGTGGCGCACCGCGACGGTCGCTAGCCAGTCGAACAGCTTCTCCTGCCGCGCCAGTTCCGCCAGCACCATCATGCCGATCAGGAACAGGTAGACGTCCGTGCCCTTGAGGATGCCGGCGAGCGCGTCGTCGGCGGGCAGAAGGCCGAGCAGCACCAAAAGCAGCGCCCCGGCGGCGGCCCAGATCGCCTCGGGCAGTCGCCAGGGACGGACGATCACGCCCGCCGTCGCCACGGCGGCGATGGTCCAGGCCGCGAGGGTGGTGCGGCCGACCGTCAGGGTCTCCGCGCCGAATAGTGCCGGATCGAGGGCCATGGCCCGGTTACCTGTCTGCGTTGGAGGAGATGAGCGGAGCACCATCGACCACAACGGCCGGTCCGGCGCAATCCCGCCCGGAAGGCTGCCAGGTGGCCGGGATGCCGAAACGGCAGGGCGCGGGAAATCGACGGCGCTCCCCTCGGGGCGCGCGGCTAGGCTGCAAACAGCGCGGGCAGGTCCGGCCAGAGCGCGGCCGGGTGGGAGGCGGCGACTGAAACGAACGCCTCGACGAACGTCCACACGGCATCGTCGTGGGCGAGGTGATGGGTGAGAAGGCCGATGGGGGCCGCCGCATCCCGCCGCGCCGTGATCTGCTCGCCGGAGATGGCAAGCGCCTTGGCGTCGCCGATATAGCCCCGGTCGATGCGCCAGGCGATCGGGTCGACATGCGTGTCGACCCGGGCTGGCGCGCCGTCGAGCGCACCGAAGGCGGAAAGCCCGGGCAGTACCGCCTCGCCCCGCCGCTCGGCGACGGCGGGCGCGATGCGGTTCCAGGGTGGCGTCAGTACCGGCAGGAACCGCTGCGGAAACAGCGTCTCCAGCCGCGCCCGGCCGGCGACGAGTTCCGCGAGCACCGCGTCCACGGGCCGGGCGTCGCCGAGTTCGGCCGCGCGGCTGCCGGCCGGCTGGTGATTGGTGTGGCTCCAGCCGTGCTGGATCGCGTACGTGTTCCGCGTGCGCTCCACCCGCGCGCCGAGCGCCTCTGTCGCGCCGGCGGGGATGACCGCCAGCGCCAGCGGCACGCCGTGACGCTCCGCGATACCGATCAGCCGCTCCAGGGCCGGCGTCGGCTCCACGGCATCGTCGTCACGCCACCAGAACGAGACGGTGCGGCCGGCCGCCGCCACGTCGTCGAGCAGGGCGCGGAAGCCGGCCGCGAATGCGGCGGGCGTGGCAGGCGGTGCATCCGTCATCTCGGCTTCCGTGCGGCTTCGATCAGAATGGCGGCGCTGTGAAGGGCGCCTTCGGTGTCCACGGTCGTGGCGGGCGGGCGGCCGGCGGCGATGGCGGCATCGCAGGCGGCGGCGAGGCTGGAGGCATCGACCGCCGCCTCTTCGAGCACCGTCGCGCGCCCGCGGGCGGCGAGCAACTGCGCGCGCTGGCTCTGTTCGGTCTCCCGGCCTTCCGCGAACGGCACCAGAACCGCGGCGCAGCCGGCAGAGAGCACATCGAGCACGGTGTTGTAGCCGGCCTGGCTGACCGAGAGCCGAGCCCGGTGGAGTATCCGCGCGAAGTCCGGCCGCGCCGGTTCGACGATCGTGCCGGCGCCGGCCCGCGCCTGAAGCGCCCGGAGCATCGCCCCGCCGTGTTCATGGCCGACGAGAATGCGCCACGTCGCATCTCCGGCCCGCCGGGAAAGCGCGCGCGCGCCGAGCGCGGCCTCGATCAGCCGCCCGCCCACCGGCCCGCCGCCGCACGAGACCACCACCTCGTCGCGGCCGTCCTCACCCGCCGGTTCCAGCGCCGAAGGCGTGTGAACGAAACCGGTGTAGCGGATCAGGTCCGCGATCTCGCCGGCGAACGGAAAGCTGTCTTCGAGGCGGACGAACGACGGATCGGCGTGCACCAGCACCAGATCGTAGAGCCTCGCCGCCGTCTCGGCCATGGCGCGTTCCTTGGCCAGATCCTCCTTGCGAACCAGAATGTCGCGCACGGACGAGGCGACCAGCGCGCCGCTCCGGGCGGCGCGGACGGTCTCGATCAGCGGCTCCAGTTCGAAGGCGAATTGCCGGCGGCCGAACGGAAAGGTCTCGGTCACGAGGATGTCCGGCGCGACCCTTTGGGCGATGGCGGTGAGCACGCGGGTCCGTTCGGCCCGCCACGCATCGCCGATGGGCGCGCCGGCCTCGTTCAGGATGCGGGCGAAGCTCGCGTCGGCCGCGCGGGCCGGCGCAAGCCGCTCGATGGCGAGGCCGCCGGTGTCGAGCGTCGGCGGCAGGCGGTTGCCGGTGACGAGGGTGACGGCGACGCCGGCCTCGGCCAACGCCCGGCCGATGGCCGCCGCGCGGACCGCGTGTCCGGTGCCGAGCAGGTGCTGGACGTGGATGAGCGCCTTCATGGCAATTGCTCCGTGCGCGCCGTTCGCTCGCGGTGAACCGTCGTCGCGCCGGCGAGAAGGGCGGTCAGCCCGGCCCGTCCGGCGGCGAGGTCGTGGCGGGCGAGCACATGGCGACGCGCCGCCACTCCCATGCGATGGCGCAGGCTTCCGTCGTCGATGAGAGTGGCGAGCGCCGCGGCGAAGCCCGCCGCATCGCCCTCGGCAGCCAGCAGCCCGGTCTCGCCGGGGCGGACGATGGCGGCGACGCCATCCCGGTCGCCGGCGACCACCGGCAGCCCTGCCGCCTGCGCCTCCAGCAGCACGAGCCCGTAGGCCTCGTTGATCGCCGGCCAGACCTTGATGTCCGCGTCGCCGTAGAGCGCCGGCAAGGCGACCGGCGGAACGGCACCGGCGAAACGCACCCGGTCGGGAGGAAACAGGGCTCGCACCTCGTCGCGCGCCGGTCCGTCGCCGACGATGGTCAGGTGCCAGGGCCGGTCTTCCAGCCGGGCGAGCGCGTTCGCGAGCACGCGGTAGGAGGCGACCTTGTCGCCCGGCCGCATCATGCCGACCGCGATCAGCCGGACCGGCCCGCCGTCGGCATCCAACCGGGGCACGGCTGCGAACGGGACGGCATCGATGAAGGGCGGCAGGGCGTGGAGACGCCCGGCGTCGACCACGGCGGCAAGGCCTTCCCGGTCGCCCTCGTGCATCGCTGCCACTGCATCGGCCGCGGCGAGCGCGCCGTCGGCGAGGGTGAAGCGCGTGGCCCATGGTCCCGTCGCCCGCTTCGCCGCCCGGCTCGCCTCGACGATGGCATAGGGAATGCGGCGGCCGGCGGCGACCGCGGGGCCGATCAGGTCGGGCGCCTTGTGATAGTTGTGGTAGGTGAGCCAGAGATCGAAATGCGGGGCCTGCGGTGCGAGCAGGCGGGCGATCTCTGCCGACGCCCCGGCGCGGAGCGCGGTGTCGCGCGCATCATCGGGCACCGCCGCCCACGACACGAACGAGGTCGCCGGCACGGTCTTATGGCCGAGGTCGCCGAGCGCGCGCACCATCAGCCGCGCCATGGCGAGATCGCCCGAAGGCACCTCGCTCGACAGCGGCTTCAGCGGCGTGTGAAGGGCGATGCGCATCGGACCGGAACGGGATCAGGCGGCCACGGCCGCCCGGTGCCGCAGGAGCGCGGCCATGCGGTCGAGCCCCGGGTCGGTGGAGAACCGTTCGCGCACCACGCGGGAGGCCGTCTCGCCGAGGCGCCGGCGCAATTCGGCGTCCGTGATGAGCCGCTCCAGCGCACCGGCGAGAAGGTCGGGCCGCCGTTCCGGCACCATCAGGCCGGTCCTGTCCTGCTCGATGATCTCCGGCACCGCCGAAATCTCGGTCGAGAGGCAGGCGAGGCCCTGGGACTGGGCTTCCATCAGCACGTTCGGCAGCCCGTCGCGGTCGCCGTTGCGGGTCACCCGGCAGGGCAGGATGAAGATGTCCGCCCGCCGGTAAGCCTCGATCACGTCGGTCTGGGCGAGCGCGCCGCGCCATGCCACGCGGTCGGCAATGCCGAGCCGTTCGGCCAGCGCCTTCAACCGTTCGCTCAGCGCCCCGCCGCCGATGTGCTCGAACCGCCAGTCGAGCCCTGCCGGCAGGCGCGCGAGCGCGCGCAGCGCGTCGTCGATGCCCTTCTTTTCCACAGCCCGGCCGACGCAGAGGATGCGCACCGCGCCGTCGCGGTCGCTCCGGTCCGGCGGCGCCGGCAGGCGACTGAAATCGAGCCCGTGATAGACGAGTTCCACCTTCGCGGGATCGTCGGCGAGCGAGCGCAGATAGGCCGCATTTGCGCCGGTGCAGGTCGCGCCCCATTCCGCGCCCGCGATCTTGTCGCGAAGCTCCCACGCCGGCGAGGTCCAGATGTCCTTGGCGTGAGCCGAGAACGACCACGGCAGGCCGCGCAGCATCGCCGCGTAGCGGGTGACGGAGGCGGGGGTGTGCAGGAAATGCACGTGCAGGTGCTCGATATCCGCCGGAAGCTCACGGGCGAGCACGCAGGCCTGGCCGAGGCGGCGCCAGCGGCTCGCCGAACGGTCGCGGGCGAGATCGGTCTCGAAGGCCGCGTGCATCGCGGCGTAGGTCGGCAGCGCCTGCGCATAGGCCCGGCCCGCGGCGACGCGGGGCGGATCGTCGTGGAGATATTCCGGCAGGTAGAGAACGTCGGCCTCGATCTCGCGGTGGATCGGGTGCACCGCTCCATCGGTCGGGCGGCGCAGCGAGACGATCAGCACCTCGATGCCCCGGCGTTCGAGGCCGCGGATTTCCTGGGCGACAAAGGTTTCCGACAGCCGCGGATAGCCTTTCACGACGATTGCGATACGGCCCAAGCGTCGGTTCCTTCCCGTTGCGGCATCATCAGGCCCGCGTCCGGACGGCGGGCAGGAGAGGGTGGTTCATGGTCCGAAAGGGTCGTCGGAGCGGCGCTGCGGCCTCCGGGCCGCAGCCCTGCCGCGTCAGCCGGCCGCCGCCACGAGGCGCGGCCCCTGGCGGGTGGAAAGGATGTCCTTCACACGCCCGTTGATGACGTCGAGCCCACCGAGAAGGTGGGGGATGCCCGCCATCGAGGGGGGCGGCTGGCCAGGCAGGCTGGCGAGCGCGTCCGCCATGGCGTGGACATCCGGGTAGAAGTCGATCGGCAGCACACGGGCGAGCCCGGCCTCGGTGGCGAGCGAGGCGCGGATCGCCTGCTCCCGGCGCGGCACTACGCGCGGAACAAGCAATGTCGGCTTGTCGAACGACAGGATCTCGCAGAACACGTTGTATCCGCCCATCCCGACGATGGCGGTGGCCTGCGCCATGATGGATTCGATCTGCGGCGTGAAGGTGATGAGGTGCAAATCACGTACCTTCGCCGCGCGCTCGGCGAAGGCGGCCTGCCGTTCTGGGTCCATGAACGGGCCGAGCACGATGATCGCCGGGAACAACGGCCGGATATGGGCCTCGTAGGTGCGGATCACCCAGTCGACCAGTTCCACCCCGTCGCCGCCGCCGCCGGGGCTGACGAGGATGTAGGGTTCCCCGCCGAACGGCGAGCGGAACGGCGCCGCGACGGCCGCCGCCGGCAGATCGCGCTTCAGATAGCCCGTGAACAGCGCCTTGGCGCGCGCGGCCTCCGACACGCCGACACCCTGCAGGGGGTCGTGGATGTCGCCGAGACCGTAGATCCAGATGTCGTCGTAGAGATCGTCCAGCGCCTGGGCGACGCCCTTGCGCTCCCACTCCTCGGCGAGCACGCCGGGATCATCCATCACGTCGCGCAGGCCGAGCACGAGCCGGGTGCCGGCGCCGCTGAGCCGTTCCAGCGTGCCGCGTACCTCGCCGCGCAGGCCGAGCGGCTCCTTGTCGACGATGAAAATGTCCGGCCGGAAGACTTTCGCCGTGTGCTCGATGATGGAGCCCCGGATCGCCAGCGTCTCCTCGATGTCGAGGTGCAGGCTCAAAGACGTATATTCGCCGTTGCGCAGCTTGATCACGCCGGGGATACGTACGAAATCGACGCGCGTGCGAAAGTCGAAGCTGCCGATGATCGGCGAGCCCGACAGGATCAGCACCGACAGATCGGACATGCTGCCCACGAGCGAATGGGCAATGGCCCTGCAGCGACGCAGGTGGCCGAGACCGAACGAATCGTGGCTATAAATCAATATTCTCGGCGTCGAGGCCCGCATGTGGCTCGTCCCGCTCCGATTGTGGCGACGATCTGGGGCAAGGCATCCCCGACGGGGCCGCCGCATCCCATATCCATGAGTGGCCCGGCGGCGAATGGCACGGCGGCGCGATGACCGTCCGGCCGGATATACCGGATGGCGCCGGCTCTCCCCGAAGCGGATGAACGCGAACGCGTTCGGACCCTAACCTCCCGGCTGAACTACGTAAAGAGTGGCCGCAATCGAGGCGCGACAGCCGGCAATCTGTCGCTATAGTGCCGCCATGGCGCCCGCGTGGCGGCGGCGGGCGGACGAATGCAAGGCGTGGGAATGAAGAAGACGCTTTTCGGTTTCATCTGGCGGTACAGCAAGCGGCAGCAGATCATCATCGTCCTGATCACCGTCCTGTCGTTCCCGCTGGTCTATGCCTCGCTCGAACTGCCGAAGCTGATCGTCAACGACGCCCTGCAGGGCGACAAGTTCCCGCGCACCTTCTATGGATTCGAGCTCGACCAGGTGCCGTACCTGATCGTGCTCTGCTTCTGCTTTCTCGGGCTCGTCGTCCTCAACAACGTCGTCAAGCTGGTCCTCAATATCTACAAGGGCCTTGTCGGCGAGCGGATGCTGCGGCGCCTGCGATTCCAGCTGTTCTCCCAGATCGTCCGCTTCCGGCCGGCGCATTTCCGCAAGGTGTCGAGCGGCGAGCTGATTCCGATGGTCACCGCGGAGGTGGAGGACCTCGGCGCCTTCATCGGCGACTCGATCGCGGTGCCGGCGTTCCAGGGCGGCACGCTGCTCGTCTATATCAGCTTCATCTTCATCCAGGATCCGCTGCTCGGCCTCGCCTCCATCGCGCTCTATCCGGTGCAGGGCTACATCATCCCCAAGCTCCAGAGGCGGGTGATCATCCTGTCGCGCGAGCGCATCAAGAACATCCGCCGCATCTCCGATCGCATCGGCGAGACCGTCGGCGGCTCCGTCGACATGCACGCCAACGGCACCAGCGCCTGGCACGTCGCCAACATCTCGGACCGGCTCTACGAGAACTTCGTCATCCGCTTCGCCATCTTCCGGCGGAAGTACATGATCAAGTTCGTCAACAACTTCCTCAACCAGCTTCCGCCGTTCATGTTCTATCTGATCGGCGGCCTGCTGGTGATCAACGGCGAGATGTCGTTCGGCGCTCTGGTCGCGGTGCTCGCAGCCTACAAGGACCTGGCCGCGCCGTGGCTGGAACTCCTGAACTATTATCAGGACATGGCGAACGTCTCGGTCAAGTACGAGACCATCGTCGAGAACTTCGATCCGCCGGAGATCTATCCGGTGAACCGCATGAGCCGCGACGACGACGACGGCAGCGAAAGGCTGAAGGGCGACGTCGCCCTCGTCAACGCCACGGGGGGCCACACCGCGACGAGCCCGGAGGTGCGCGACGTGTCGTTCTCCATCCCGGGCGGCCGTCACGCCGTTCTCGTCGGCGACGACACCAGCGGGCGCACCGAGGCCCTTCAGATGCTGGCCGGGTTGCTGGCGCCGCAGGTCGGGCGCGTCGAGATCGGCGGGCGCGATCTCTCAAGTGTCGCCGAAACCATGCTCGGCCGTTCCATCGCCTATTCGTCCTCAAGCCCCTACCTCTTTAACACCACCATCCGCACCAACGTGGCCTATGGCCTGCGCCACAAGCCGATGGGCCCGCCGGAAATGCCGGAGGAGACGCTGGCGAAGCGCCGCGCCGAAGCCGAAGCGACCGCGAGCACCACCGACGAGTTCGACGCGCCGTGGGACGACTTCGCCCGCGCCGGGGTCGAGAACATGGAAGGGCTCGAGGAGAAGATCATCGATATCCTCGAGCATCTTGGGCTGCGCGAGGACCTCTACCGCATCGGCCTTCAGGCCCGGATCTCGCCCGATGCCTCGAGCGAGTTCGTGCACGCCATCATCACGGTGCGACGCTCCATCGGAGAGCGTGTCGAGGCCGACCCGAACCTCGCCGATCTCGTGGAACTCTGGAACCCGCGCGAGATCAACCACAGCGCGACGATTGCGGAGAACATCCTGTTCGCGCTGCCGTCCGATCCGGCGACCTCCCTTGGCTCCATCCCGCACGACCCGCTCGTCGCGCGGTTCCTGGCGGAGGCGAACCTCGCGGACGATCTCGTCCATGTCGGCATTGCCGTCGCCCGCACCATGATCGAACTGTTCTCGACCATGCGCGACGACGACGCCTTCGTCGGCTCCTATTCGTTCCTCACCGCCGAGGAACTGCCGGCCTACGAGGCGCGGCTGAAGAAGGTGAAGGGCGACAGCCTGGACGGCCTGAACAGCCTCGACCGCAACGATCTGATCGGACTTGCCTTCCGCGTGGTTCCGGCGCGCCACCGCATCTTCGACCTCACGCCGTCGCTGATCGAGCGCGTCATCGCCGGGCGCGACCTGTTCCGCGAGAAGGTGCTGCCTGCCGCCGACGGACGCTACGTGCCGTTCGATCCGGAGGTTTATATCTCCTCGCTCTCGATCGAGGACAACCTCCTGTTCGGCAAGGTCAGGGCCGACCGGCGCGGCGCCCGCGAGCGCACCGATGAGTTCGTGCGCGAGACCGTCGCGGCGCTCGGCCTCCGGGCGCCGGTGGTGCGCGCCGCGCTCGATTTCGAGGTCGGCGTCGCCGGTGCCAGATTGACCGCCGGCCAGCGCCGCAAGATCGGAATCGCCCGGGCGCTCATGAAGGATGTGCCGACAATCGTTCTCGACGACGTGCTGGATCTCGATCCACAGACGCTGTCGTTCGTGCGCGAACGCTGCGAAGGGCGGACCCTTGTGATCGGCGCCGAGCCGGGTCTTATCCCGGCGGCGTTCGATCTCTACATACGGATGCTGGACGGACGCTTGGTGTCCAGCGGGTCTTACGATACGGTGACGGGAGCCGATATGGCCGAGCACGGGGGCGCGGACGTCAAGGGCGCCCCCGAGGAAGCCGAGGAACGCCCCGTGGCGATTGGGGAGGCCGGCGCGTGAGTCTGGATATCGAAGTCGACGCCCTGAAGCGGGTGCCGCTGTTCCGCGGCATCGATCCGGCGAAGCTGCGTCTCCTGGCCTATATCAGCGAACGGATCCGCTTCCGGCAGGGCGAGCGGCTCTGCCAGCAGGGCGAGCGCGGCGAGACGGCCTATATCATCCTGTCCGGCAAGGCCGACGTCGTCATCCGCACCGGCGAGGGTGAGCGCGCCGTCGCCGAGGTGCGCCAGCACGACATCGTCGGCGAGATCTCGATCCTGATCGACGTGCCGCGCACCGCTTCGGTCGTGGCGGCAACCGACGTCACGGCGCTCGCGATATCGAAGGATAATTTTCTCAAGATGTTGACCCGATTCCCCGAGATGGGTCTGGAAGTGATGCGGGTGCTGGCTCATCGTCTCGAACGGACGACGCGGGATCTCGCGCACGTGGGCAGGCAGTCTTAGCGGTGACCGATCTCAGGGAACAGGGCGGCGAGCGGATCGAGATCCGTTTCTGGGGCGTGCGGGGATCGTTGCCGACGCCGGGTACCCAGATGATGCGCTATGGCGGCGAGACGATCTGTTTCGAGATCAAGATCGGCGGCCAGCGGGTGATCGTCGATTGCGGCTCGGGCGCACGGCGCCTCGGCAAGGCGCTGCTCGACGAAGCGCCCCTCGACGTCGACATCCTGTTCACGCATTCCCACCTCGACCACGTCTGCGGGCTGCCGTTCTTCAAGCCGGCCTACATGCCGGGCTGCAGCGTGCGGCTCTGGGCGGGGCATCTGCCGAGCGCCGAGGCCCACCGCGAAGCCATCAGCCGGCTGATGTCGCCGCCGCTGTTCCCGGTGAAGCCGAAGGAGATGCGCGCCTGCCAGTTCCGGCATTTCGCGCCAGGCGACCGGGTCGTGCTGCCGTCGGGCATCGAGGCGACGACGGTGGCGCTCAACCATCCCGGCGGCGCGACCGGCTACCGGTTCGACCACGAAGGCGCGTCGGTGTGCATCATCACCGACCACGAGCACGGCAATGCCGAAGTCGACGCGGCGCTGGAGGATTTCGTCCGCGGCGCCGACATCATGGCCTATGACGCCGCCTACACGGAGGCGGATTATCCCCGGTTCATCGGGTGGGGCCATTCGACCTGGGAAAAGGCGCTCGACCTTGCCGAGCGCGCCGGCGTGCGGGTCCCGGTCATGATTCATCACGACATCTATCGCACCGACGACGCGCTCGACGAGCTCCTGTCGCTTGCCCGCGAGCGATTTCCCGCCGTGATCGCGGGTTACGAGGGTTTGGTGCTCAAAATTTAGGCTTCGGCCTCTCCGGACCGGGGCCGCGCATTGCGCGGCCGCGGCCGTCTCAGCCCTGCGCCACGGCCATCGCCGCGAAGCCGGCTTCAAGGTCGGCGATCAGATCGGCCGGGTCCTCCAGTCCGATGTGCAGGCGCAGCAGCGTTCCGGAGTGCGTCCACGGCACGGCCGTGCGGCCAAGCTCGGGCCGCGCGCGGACGATCAGGCTCTCGTAGCCGCCCCACGAATAGCCCATCCCGAACAGCTTGAGCCGGTCGAGGAACGCGATCAGCGCCGCGTCGGCAACCGGGGCGATCTCGATGGCGAACAGCCCTGACGCGCCCGAGAAGTCACGGCGCCACAGCGCATGGCCGGGATCGTCCGGCAGCGCCGGGTGCCGAACGCGCGTCACCTCCGGCCGTGCGGCCAGCCAGCGGGCGATTTCGAGCCCGTTCGCCTGGTGACGGTCGAGCCGCACCGCCATGGTCTTGAGGCCGCGATAGGCGAGGTAGATATCGTCCGGTCCGACGCACAGGCCGAGCTGGCGATAGGTGTCCTGCAGCGCCGGCCAGACGCGTTCCGACGCCGCGACCGTGCCGATCATCACGTCGGAATGGCCGGAGATGTATTTGGTGCCGGCCTGGATCGAGAGGTCGACGCCGTGGGCGAGCGGCTGGAAGAACAGCGGCGTCGCCCAAGTGTTGTCCATCAGCGTGACGATGCCGCGGCGGGCCGCTTCCGCGGTGATCGCCGGCACGTCCTGCATCTCGAACGTGCCGCTGCCGGGCGCCTCGAGGAAGATCGCGCGCGTCTCCGGCCGGATCAGCGCCGCGATGCCGGCGCCGACGGCCGGGTCGTAATAGGTCGTCGTCACGCCGAGCCGCGCCAGCATCCCGTCGCAGAACTTCCGCGTCGGGCCGTAGACCGTATCGACCATCAGAAGGTGGTCGCCGGGCGACAGCACGCTCATCAGTGCGAGCGTGACGGCGGCGAGGCCGGAGGGTGCAAGCTTGGTTCCGGCCGCGCCCTCGAGCTCCGTCACGGCATCGGACAGTGCCTCGATGGTGGGGGTGGCGTGCCGCCCGTAGACATAGCGCTGGCGGTCGGCGAGGTGGGCCTCGGCGTTCTCGAACAGCACCGTCGAGGCATGAACGACCGGCGGATTGACGAAGCCGTGGAACCGATGGCCGTCGTAGCCGCCGTGAACCACCCGCGTCGCGGGCTTGTGGTCGGGCACCGGGCGGTCGTCGTGCGGCATCGTATCGGTCATGTCAGCTCATCCTGCGGCATCATCAGCGAGCGCCGGCCTGGTGCCGGCGTGCAAGGCGCGGCCTCCCGGAACCGGAAACCCTCCTGGCTGCCTTGCCGCGAGCCCTGCGAGAGGGGGCGAAGGCAGGTGCCATCGAAGGGCCGGCGGAAGATCGGTCCGGTCCCGCATAGCCCATCCTGTTCCCTGCGTCGATGGCTGCGCGGTCGGCGGGAGGCAGTCGCCATCTTCACCGGCCGGACGCCGGTTCTACCGCTCGTCAGGGGAAATGGCGCCGCAATGCACGGATCGGATGTGGATTTGCCTCCGATTGCCTACGAACGAGGCTTGACCGCAATAGGGCAATATCCTGTGATGGAGTCAGGGGGGCTGGCAGGAGACGCCATGGGGCAGCGATGCCGCCGTGATGGCGGACGACCGTGAGCCCCTGCCGCCTTATGGCTGCGGAGCCGGCCTTGTCAGAAGGCCCATTCTCCGTCCACCGGATCGCCTCCTGTCGGATTACAGCGGCAGCGGGCGCGGTTCGTTCGATGTGATCGACAAAGATGGGACCACGTCCAACCATGAAGAATAAATTTCTCTCCGTGATGCTCGGCGCCTCGCTTGCGGTGTCGTCGCTCGCCGCTGCGACCGGCTCCGCCGGTGCCGACACGCTCTCCGACGTGAAGGCGCGTGGCTTCCTCCAGTGCGGCGCGAACACCGGCCTGATCGGCTTCGGCGCGCCGGACGACAAGGGTGAGTGGACCGGCTTCGATGTCGATTTCTGCCGCGCGGTTGCCGCGGCGGTGTTCGGCGACGCCACCAAGGTGAAGTTCACGCCCCTGAACGCCAAGGAGCGCTTCACGGCGCTGCAGACCGGCACCGTCGACGTGCTGGCCCGCAACACCACCTGGACGCTGTCGCGCGACTCCCAGATGGGCCTGATGTTCACCGGCGTCACCTATTATGACGGCCAGGGCTTCATCGTCCGCAAGTCGCTCGGCATCTCGTCGGTGCTGGAGCTGTCTGGCGCCTCGATCTGCGTGCAGACCGGCACCACGACCGAGCTCAACCTCGCCGACTATTTCCGCACCCACAACATGCAGTTCAACCCGGTGGTGTTCGAGAGCGCCGACGAGGCGGTGCGCGCCTATGACGGCGGCCGCTGCGACGCCTTCACGACCGATCAGTCGGGCCTCTATGCCGAGCGCCTGAAGTTCGCCAACCCCGACGACCACATCGTCCTGCCGGAGCTGATCTCCAAGGAGCCGCTCGGTCCCGTCGTCCGCCAGGGCGACGACAAGTGGTTCACGCTGGTGAAGTGGGTCGGCTACGCGATGGTCGACGCCGAGGAAGCCGGCATCACCTCCAAGAACGTCGACGAGATCAAGGGCTCGACCAACAATCCCGACGTGAAGCGTCTGCTCGGCACCGAAGGTGACTTCGGCCAGGGCCTCGGGGTGGATAACGCCTGGGTCTACAACATCGTCAAGCAGGTCGGAAACTACGGCGAGGTGTTCGACCGCAATGTCGGCGCCGGAAGCCGCCTGAACATCGCCCGCGGCCTCAACGCGCTGTGGACCGACAAGGGCCTGCAATACGGCATGCCGGTTCGTTGATCCGAAATGCGGAAGGCGGGAACCCCGGTTCCCGCCTTCCGGCTTCATGGCGACACGTCAACGAGGGCATGCGAATGGCGATGGAATCGTTGCCGGCGACGGCGAAAGTGAAGGACGCCGGAAAAGGGAGAGCATCCCTGATCAACGACCCCAAGATACGGGGACTTTTCTTCCAGATCGTGCTGATCGGTCTCGTCGTCGCGGTGGCCTATATCGGCATATCGAATGCCGTCGCCAACCTGCGGGCCCAGAACATCGCCTCGGGCTTCGGGTTCTGGGACAGGCCCGCCGGCTTCGCGATCTCCCAGACGCTGATCGACTATTCGCCGGCTTCGAGCTACGGGCGCGCGTTCTTCGTCGGGCTGCTCAACACGCTTCTCGTCGGCGCCGTGGGCATCGTGCTCGCCACCATCCTCGGCTTCGTCGTCGGCATCGCGCGGCTGTCGCCAAACTGGCTGTTGAGCCGCATCGCGACCGCCTATGTCGACGTGCTCCGCAACATCCCGCTCCTGTTGCAGCTGCTGTTCTGGTATTTCGCGGTGCTGAAGAGCCTGCCTGCGCCGCGGCAGAGCCTCGATCTCGGCCTCGGCATCTCGCTCAACATCCGCGGCCTGTTCCTGCCCCGGCCGGTGTTCGGCGAGGGCAGCGGCCTGTTCGACATCGCGGTCATTGTCGCCATCGTGGCCATCGTCGGCCTGCGCACCTGGGCGCGCCGCCGTCAGGACGCGACGGGCCAGCAGTTCCCGGTGCTGTGGACCTCGCTCGCGCTCATCATCGGCCTCCCGTTCCTGGCGCTCGCCGTCACCGGGTTCCCGGTCCACTTCGACGTGCCCCGGCTCCAGGGTTTCAACTTCGTCGGCGGCATCACGCTCATCCCGGAACTCGTGGCGCTCATCCTCGGCCTCGTGCTGTTCACGGCCGCCTTCATCGCGGAAATCGTGCGCTCCGGCATCGTCGCCGTCAGCAAGGGGCAGAGCGAAGCCGCCGGTGCGCTCGGCCTTCATCCCGGCCAGACGTTGCGGCTGGTGGTCATTCCTCAGGCCATGCGCGTGATCGTGCCGCCGCTGACGAGCCAGTACCTCAATCTCGTCAAGAACTCGTCGCTCGCCGTTGCGATCGGCTACCCCGACCTCGTCGCCGTGTTCGCCGGTACCGTCCTCAACCAGACGGGCCAGGCGGTGGAGGTGATCACCATCACCATGCTGGTCTACCTGACCATCAGCCTCTCCACGTCGGCCTTCATGAACTGGTTCAACGCGCGCATCGCGCTGGTCGAGCGGTGAGGTAAGCCATGTCCTCCGTTGCCTATGTCCGCACCGAGCCCGCCGCCGTCCTGCCCCCGCCCCGGTCCACGACCGGCGCCGCGGCCTGGCTGCGCACCAACCTGTTCTCCAGCTTCGGCAATGCCGTCCTGACGATCGTCTCGATCTGGCTGCTGTGGTCGATCATCCCGCCGATCCTGAACTTCGCCTTCTTCCATGCTGTGTGGGAGGGCGCGGACCGCGAGGCCTGCCTCGGGGCGAATGTCGGGGCGTGCTGGCCGTTCGTCGAGGCGAAGATCGGGCAGTTCATCTACGGCGTGTACCCGATCGACCAGCGCTGGCGCGTCGATCTCGTCTATCTGATGCTGGCCGGCAGCCTGATCCCGCTCGCGATCCCGTCCGTCCCCTACAAGGGGTGGAACGCGCTGTTCGTGTTCGTGATCTTCCCGGTGGTGTCGTTCTTCCTGCTCTGCGGCGGCTTCGGGCTGCAGCCGGTGGAAACCTCGCTGTGGGGCGGCCTGCTGGTGACGCTGGTGGTCTCCTATGTCGGCATCGTCGCGTCGCTGCCGCTCGGCGTGCTGCTGGCGCTCGGGCGCCGCTCCAGGCTGCCGCTGGTGAAGCTGTTCTGCGTCTCGTTCATCGAGTTCTGGCGCGGCGTTCCGCTCATCACCGTGCTGTTCATGTCGAGCGTGATGCTGCCTTTGTTCATGCCGAACGGCCTGCAGGTGGACAAGCTCCTGCGCGCGCTCATCGGCGTGGTGCTGTTCTCGTCGGCCTACATGGCGGAGGTCGTGCGCGGCGGCCTTCAGGCGGTGCCGAAGGGGCAGTACGAGGGCGCGATGGCCGTCGGTCTCGGCTACTGGTCGATGATGCGCCTCGTGGTGCTGCCCCAGGCGCTCAAGCTCGTCATCCCCGGCATCGTGAACACCTTCGTCGGGCTGTTCATGGATACCTCGCTGGTGCTGATCATCGGTATCTTCGACCTGCTCGGTATCATCCAGCGCAACTTCACCGACGCGAAGTGGGCCACGCCGGTCACGAGTTCGACCGGCTACCTGTTCGCGGCGTTGGTGTTCTGGATGTTCTGCTTCGGCATGTCCCGCTACTCCCGCTACATGGAACGCCGGCTCGACGTCGGTCGCCACCGTTGAGCCGCCCGCGGACGGGCAGGGCAGGGGCGCCACCGCGCCGCCTGCCGCCCGGCCGAACATTGGACACAGAAGGAGAGTTTCTCCATGACCCAGGTGCAGTCATCCGCGGCCGGTGCGGCGATCCAGTCCGAAGTGGTGCCGGACGTCGCCATCGAGCTGATCGGCGTCAACAAGTGGTACGGCCAGTTCCATGTGCTGAAGGACATCCACCTCAAGGTGAAGCGCGGCGAGCGCATCGTCGTCTGCGGACCGTCCGGATCCGGCAAGTCCACCATGATCCGGTGCATCAACCGGCTGGAGGAGCATCAGGCGGGCTCGATCATCGTCGACAACATCGAGCTGACCAACGATCTGAAGCGCATCGACGAGGTGCGCCGCGAGGTCGGCATGGTCTTCCAGCACTTCAACCTGTTCCCGCATCTCACGATCCTCGAGAACTGCACGCTCGCCCCGATCTGGGTGCGCAAGATGCCGAAGCGCGAGGCCGAGGAACTGGCCATGCACTTCCTGACCCGCGTGCGCATCCCCGATCAGGCGAAGAAATATCCGGGCCAGCTCTCCGGCGGCCAGCAGCAGCGCGTCGCCATCGCCCGCGCGCTGTGCATGCGCCCGAAGGTCATGCTGTTCGACGAGCCGACGTCGGCGCTCGATCCGGAAATGGTGAAGGAGGTGCTCGACACCATGGTCAGCCTCGCCAACGACGGCATGACCATGCTGTGCGTGACCCACGAGATGGGCTTCGCCCGTCAGGTCGCGGACCGGGTGATCTTCATGGACGCCGGCCAGATCGTGGAGCAGAACGAGCCGAACGCGTTCTTCTCCAATCCCCAGCACGAGCGCACCAAGCTGTTCCTGTCGCAGATCCTGCACTGAGCGGGATACGCCTGGAGACACTTTCAGAAACACGAAGGGCGCCGCGGTTCGCGGCGCCCTTGTTCTTTTCAGGTAACTGAGTTCGTTCCGGTGCGCTGAATCGCGCCGCGCCGAAATAGGCCGCGCCGGAATCAGGTGGCCGGGCCGGTGACGACGGGCACGTCGGCCTTGCCGCCCCACTCCGTCCACGAGCCGTCATAGAGGCGGACGTCTTCCACGCCGATGGTGGCGAGCGCGAGGCTGAGGACCGCAGCCGTCACGCCGGAGCCGCAGGAGGTGATGATCGGACGGGTCGTGTCGATACCGGCCTCTGCGAACAGCCGCGCGATCTCGGCCGCCGGCTTCATCCGCCCGTTCTCGATC
Organism: Pseudoxanthobacter soli DSM 19599; assembly: GCF_900148505.1. Lineage (NCBI taxonomy): Bacteria > Pseudomonadati > Pseudomonadota > Alphaproteobacteria > Hyphomicrobiales > Segnochrobactraceae > Pseudoxanthobacter > Pseudoxanthobacter soli. The sequence continues at coordinate 407,946 of NZ_FRXO01000005.1, forward strand.
AGGCGCGTGAAGGGCAGGTTGCGGGCGCCGGGCATGTGGCCGCAGCGCAGGCCGGGCCGTGGTTCCGGCGTGGTGCCGATGAAGCGATCGGCGGGGCGGGCATCGGCCACCACGGCGGAGCCCGTCGTGAGGGCTGCCTTGACGTCGTCCAGCGAGGCGACCTTCGTCGCGTCGAAGGCTGGCACGAACGTCCGTGCCGAGGTCATCGCCGGGCCGCGCGCGAGCGTGCCGCCGGCCGCCACCCATGCCGGCAGGCCGCCGTCGAGCACATGGACGTCCGTGGCCCCCATCGCCCTGAACGACCACCACACCCGCGGCGCAGAGAACAGGCCCACGGTGTCGTAGATGACGATGGTGTCGTCTGTCCCGATGCCGAGCTTGCCGACCGCGGCCGCGAAGTTCGCCGGTGTCGGCAACATGTGCGGCAGGCCGCGCGTGCTGTCGGAGATCGCGTCGATATCGAAGAAAGCGGCGCCGGGAATGTGTCCGGCGACGAAGTCCTGCTTGCCCTCGCGCCCGGAGGTCGGCAGGTGCCAGGACGCATCCAGCACCCGCAGCTTCGGCTCGCCCAGATGGCTTTTCAGCCACGCGGCGTCCACCAGGTGGGGCGCGGCGCTGCTGCGTGGCTGCGATGCGGCGGCTGTAGGAGCCATGTGAAGTCGTCCTCGTTCTGCGTCGAACCGTCCGGCGAGCGGCGCTCGCGGCGGATTGGTCGGTTCTCGTCAGGGCGCCGGTTCGAACGGGATCGCGAAGTCCGGCTTCCGTTCCAGGAAGGCCGGCACTGGCAACCCCTTCTCACGCAGGAACGCCGGGTTGAACAATTTCGAGGCGTAACGGGTCCCGTAATCGCACAGGATCGTCACGATGGTGTGGCCCGGTCCCATCGCCTTGGCGAGTCGGATCGCACCGGCGACGTTGATGCCGGACGATCCGCCCAGGCACAAGCCCTCGTGTTCGGCGAGATCGAACACGATGGAGACCGCCTCCTCGTCACTGATGCGATAGGCGACGTCGACGGGGGCGCCTTCCAGGTTGGCGGTGATGCGGCCTTGGCCGATGCCTTCCGTGATCGAACTGCCCTCGGACTCCAGCTTGCCCGTCGTATAGTAGCTGAAGAGCGCGGCGCCGAACGGATCGGCGAGGCCGATGGTGATATTGGGATCGAAGCCCTTCAGCGCAATGCCGATGCCGGCCAGCGTGCCGCCCGAGCCGACCGCCGCGACGAAGCCGTCGATGCGCCCGCCGGTGTCGCGCCAGATTTCCGGCCCCGTCGTCTCGATGTGTGCCTGCCTGTTGGCGACGTTGTCGAACTGGTTTGCCCAGATGGCGCCGTTCGGCTCGGTGCGGGCGAGCTGTTCGGCGAGCCGGCCGGAGAGCTTCACATAGTTGTTGGGATCGCGATAAGGCACCGCGGGGACTTCGACGAGTTCCGCCCCCATCAGGCGCAGCGCCAGCTTCTTTTCCTCCGACTGGGTTTCCGGAATCACGATCACCGTGCGGAAGCCCATCGCGCCGGCCACCAGCGCGAGCCCGATGCCGGTATTGCCGGCCGTGCCTTCCACGATGACGCCGCCCGGCTTTAGCGCGCCGCGGGCGATGGCGTCGCGGATGATGAACAGCGCGGCCCGATCCTTCACCGACTGGCCCGGATTGAGGAACTCGGCCTTGCCGAGGATTTCGCACCCCGTTATCTCCGATGCGCGCCGCAGCCGGATCAACGGGGTGTCGCCAATGGTCGAGATCACATCGGGTCGAATGGTCATGGGCTTCGTTCGGATATCGGGTTCGGAGGGTCGTGCTGCGGTACCGGCTGTTGCCGGCGCGCGGAACGGGCACGAAGCGGAGCGGCAGGCTAGACCGCCCTCGCCCCCGCATCAACACCGCGCCGCCGCGTTCGCCGGGAGATGAACGACGCGCTCGGAACCGCGTTCTCTAAAGGCGGGCGAAAGCAGGACAGGCCTTTTGCGCCGGGGCGCGACAAGGATTATGTTACACCTCGCCGGCCCGGTCCGGGAAAAGGAGTTCGGCTGATGGTCCATTCACCGCAACGTGCGGATATCCACGGCGTGATCAGTCACGATCCGGTGTGGTCGCGGGTGCGCCTGGAGGCCGAGCAGATGGCCGCGGCGGAACCCGCCCTCACCAGCCTGATCGTCACCACGGTGCTCGGCCAGTCCCGCCTGGAAGACGCCGTCGTGCGCCGCATCGCCGACAGGCTGGCGACGCCGGGCGTCTCGTCCGAGCAGCTGCGCCTGACCTATCTCGAGGCGCTGGCCGACGAGCCGGCGATCGGCGACACGTTCCGGGTCGACCTGATGGCGGTCGTCGACCGCGATCCCGCCTGCGAGCGGTTCATCGAGCCCGTGATGTTCTTCAAGGGTTTCCACGCCATCGAGACCCACCGGCTCGCCAACTGGCTGTGGCGGCAGGGCCGGCGCGACTATGCCCTCTATCTGCAGAGCCGGTCGTCCGAGGTGTTCCAGACCGACATCCATCCGGCGGTGCCGATGGGGCGCGGCATCTTCCTCGACCATGCCACCGGCCTCGTGGTCGGTTCCACGGCCACCATCGGCGACGATGTCTCGCTGCTGCAGGGTGTGACCCTCGGCGGCACCGGCAAGGAAACCGGCGACCGTCACCCCAAGATCCGCCGCGGCGTGCTGATCGGGGCGGGTGCCAAGATCCTCGGCAATATCGAGATCGGCAATTGCTCGCGCATCGCGGCCGGCTCGGTCGTGCTGGCGCCGGTTCCGCCGAACACCACCGTGGCCGGCGTTCCCGCCCGCGTGGTCGGCAAGGCGGGATGTGCCGAACCGGCCCGTTCGATGGATCAGTTGATCGGCGATACCTCGGGCGTCGACCGCAGCGGCTCGCTCTGATAAAGCTCGCCGTCCGGAACGCCCCTTCCGCCGTGCTGGCTCGGCCGGCGAGGGTGGCAATCCGGGCCTGAGATCGGTGGCGGGCGTTCCGCCGCCGGACGGGCATGTGTCCCCGTGGCCGATGGGTCCGGGGGTGCCGACCCACGAAGAGGTGACCTTTGGACCGCAACGAAATCAAGAAGCTCGAAGGCTATCTGCGCCGCAAGTTCGAGCTCGAGAACCTGACCGTGAAGGCGCGGCCGCGCAAGAACGACTCGGCCGAGGTCTATATCGGCGAGGAGTTCGTCGGCGTGCTCTACCGCGACGACGAGGACGGGGAACTGTCCTGGAATTTCCAGATGGCCATCCTGGAGATGGACCTGGAGGAGTAATTCCTCCCGGCAACCGAGCCCCGCGGCGGCGGCCCGGGCGTCGCGTCGCCCGCGTGCGGGGGGCGCTCCAAGCTCTCGGGCATCCGCAGGGTGCCGCCGCGTCGTCCCGTTGCCGGGCTCTGGCGCTTTTCCGCCCCTTCCTGCAAGATCACGGCTGCGGAACGATCCTCCCATCCTCCGCCTCATGATGCCCATTGCAGCGTTTCGGGACGTTGGTGCCGTGATCCTTCTTCGCGCCGGCCTTTTTTCCCTTGCCATGCTTCTGATCGCAGCGTTCTCGGCCGAGGTGGCCGCCGCACCGGCGCGCGTCATCATCCTGCGGCACGGCGAGAAGGGCGGCGGCGAGACGCTGTGCAGCGTGGGCAAGGAGCGGGCCGAGGCGCTCGCGGCGCAATATCTCGGCAAGGTCGATGGCGCCAGCCTGCTGTTCGACCGGCCGCCCGCCGCGTTCCTCGCGATGACGCTCCACACGCTCGAAACCGCCACGCCCATCGTCGACGCCTGGGACATGGACCTCAAGACCGATCCGCTGATGCTGGAGCCGGCCAAGAACGACCATTCCTTCAATGCCAAGCTGAACCTGATGAACCAGCGGGTGGCGAACGACCTGCTGACCAATCCGAAATGGCACGGCAAGACCGTGGTTCTCGTCTGGGAGCACTATCACATCGCGAGCGAGGAACTCGAAAGCCAGTTTCCCGGCGAGCAGGTAACGTTGCGCCAGCTGCTCCATCTCGACCAGCTGCCGGACGTGCCGAAGACGTGGCCGAATCCCAACTACGACTATTTCTGGATCCTGCACTACGACCGGCCGGACGCGACCGTGCCGAGTTCGTTCCGGATGATGAAGCAGGTCTTCACCGCGCCCTACAACAACCTGCCCATGAACGACTGGGGGCAGCCGGAGAACCTGCCGCCGGGCTCCGGCTGTACCTGACGCCCCGCGCCAGTGCCGATGCCGCTCCGTGGAGCGGCAATCGAGGGCTTGAAGCCGCACCTGTCCCGCATTCTAATCTGCGCGTTCCGGCGGGGGCTGGAATGGCTGCGGGAGCACGCGGCGACCGGATGGACCCGTCCGCCCGCACGCGTCGCTCCGGACGGCTGGTTCCCGAACGTGTGGCGTGGGGAAGGACATGAAGCGCATTCTGGCCGGCGTGTTGTCGGCATTGATATCCGTCGCGGCGGCTGCGGCCCTGCCGGAGGCGGCCCATGCCGTGCCTGAACGGGTCATCATCCTGCGGCACGGCGAGAAGAAGAACGATTACGCGCTGTGCTCCATCGGCGAGGAGCGCGCCAAGGCGCTCGCCGCGCAATATCTGAGCCGCGATCACGCCAAGACGCTGTTCGCCCACCAGCCGCCGGTCGCCTTCATGTCGATCACGCTGCACACGCTGGAACTGGTGTCGCCCTCCGCAGGCAAGTGGGGCATTCCGGTCGACGATGTCAGCGTCATGCCGGAACCCCGCCGGGACGATCCGAAGTTCGTCGAAAAGCTCAACCAGCGCACGCAGGAGGCGGCCCACGAGGTGCTGACCGATCCGCGCTGGAACGGGCGCACCGTGGTGATGGTCTGGGAGCACCATCACATCGCCGACGCGAAGATGGAAAAGCAGTTTCCCGGCGAGGAGGTGACGCTCCGGCAGCTTCTCAATCTCGACAAGCTGAAGGACGTCCCGAAGACGTGGCCGAACGCGAACTACGATTATTTCTGGATCGTCGATTATGGCGATCCGAAGTCGGACGTTCCGACGGCCTTTCACATGGTCAAGCAGGCCTTCGAGCCGCCCTACAACACTCTGCCGTCCAACGATTGGGGAGCGCCGGAAGTGTTTCCGCCGGGGTCGGACTGCGAACACCGTAAATAGGCGCAGCCGGACGGCATCTCCGCCGTCCGGGGTCAGCCATGCCGTGGCTCAGGCCGCGGCCCAGAGCATAACCCGTTCAGATCGTGCCGATCTGAACGACAAGGATATGCTCAAGCTTTTGAATCTGGAGCGATTTCTGGTCGATCTGATGATTCCATCAGATCGGAAAGCGCTTTAGGGCTCGATCACGCCCTTCTTCAGGATGAGGTTGCCGTAGAGCCGGCTCTCCCCGGTCGCGACCACGGCGAAGGCGGTCTTGGCGCGCTCGTAGAAGGCGAAGCGCTCGATGCTGCGGACGCCGAAGCGGCCGTCGGAGGCGGCGCGCACCTGCTCCTGGAAGGTCACGCAGATCGGCGCCAGTTCGTCGGGCGCGTGCACCTGCTGCATCACGAACGCGGCCTCCGGCTCGAACTGGTCGAGCGGCAGCAGGTGAAGGATGGCCTCGGCCGCATGGGTCGCGGTTACGCCGTCGAGCCGCACCACGCGCTTGCCCATGGTCGCGGCGGGGAAGTTCGCATCGACGATGGCGATCTCGTCGCCATGGCCCATCGAGCGCAGGATGTGGAGCAGGTCCGGCCCGAGAATCGGGTCGATGTGCCTGAGCATGGGAACGGTCCTCGCGTGCTGTGTGGCCGGGCTGTCCCGCCCGGTCTCCTGATCGGATGAAAATCGCTGTCCCGGATGCCGTCCGGGTGAACGGTGCCTATGGCCGGAGCGGGCGAAAAAGCGGAACTTTTTCGATAAGATGCACCCCGCGGGGCGACGATAGAAAGCGCCTCCATTCTCTGTCAAGGCGCCCGGCAGGGTGGCCGCGCTGTCGCCTTGCCCTTGATCTCATTGAACCATTCCGGCAGTTTGCTCAAAGAGTGGGCGGGAAGCCGGTCGGCCGGCGATTCTCCCGTGCCGTTCATGCCTTTGGAAAACGATCGCTCCCGAACCCCGGGGCAGAAGGCGCGTTGGCGGGGAGGGAAGCGGTCCATCGTCGTGGCCTGGAAGGCGCGCGCCGCGGAGCCGCAAGTGGCCAAGTCGGACCATCTCTATCGCCGCACGGCGAATCGCATCCTGGACGCCATCGAGGCGCTTGAGCCGGGCGACCCCGCGCCGTCCGAGGCGGTGCTGACGACCCTGTGCGGCGTCAGCCGTTCTCCGGTGCGTGCCGCCCTCCAGCACCTCATCCAGAACGGTGTCCTCGCCGTTCACGGCAATGAGCGCATCGTCGCCCGAAAACCCCTCGAAAGCGACCGGTTCGACGAGACGCAGGTTCATTCCCCCGCTGACCACGTCGAAAGCGTGTTCATGGAACTCGTGCTGCGGCAGGATCTCCTGCCCGGTCAGCGCTTCACCGAGGCGGAACTCGCCCGGCGCGCCGATACGTCGACAGCGGTGGTGCGGGAATATCTCATCCGTCTGTCGCGGTTCGGCGTCATCCGCAAGCGCCCGCGCGGCAGCTGGACGCTGATGGCGTTCGATGCCGCGTTCGCCAACGAACTGGCGGACATGCGCTATATTCTAGAAATGACGGCGATCGACGCTTTTGCCTCGCTTGGTGCCGATCATCCGGTCTGGGCGGAAGTCGAGCGCATGATCGGCCGCCACAAGGAGCTGGCGTCCCAGATCGACGAGCGGTTTCACGACTTCTCGGCGCTCGATCAGGACTTTCACGCCATGATCATCGGCGCCAAGCGCAACCGCTTCTTCAGCGACATGTTCGACGTGATGACGCTGATCTTCCACTATCACTACCAGTGGGGGAAGGTCGGCGAGAAAGAGCGCAACAAGGTCGCCGTCAACGAGCATCTCGGCATCCTCGACGCGCTGGCCGCGCGCGACATTGCGACGGCGAAGGACAGGCTCGCCGCACACCTAGCGGTCGCCCGGCGCACGCTGCTGCACGCGATCTCACCCTCGTCGCGCCCGAACGGTCCCGGCAACCTGCCGATCGCCGCGCTGCCGCGCATGGCCGAAGTCGGCACCGCCGCCGAGAACTGACCGCGACAGTGCGGCTTCGGCGGTTCGCGGGCCGGCTGCGGCAGCGCCTCGCCGCGCGTGGTTAAAACCTTCTGGATGACCGCCCCCGTGCGGTTTCGGCGGTGCCCAGGGCGCGGTAGAACAGCGTGAGCACGTCGCGTTCCGACCGCGACCGGCCTCAAGTTCGACGAAAGGTCTCATCGGTGCGCGCGCTGCCTCAGGTCTGGATCCCGGTCTTCCTCATCAGCATCCTGGTCGCGGGTTGCGGCGGCCGGCCGATCAACTCGCTGTTGCCGGTCACCGAAACGGTGCCGGGCACCAGTTCTGTTCGGATGCTGGTGGTGACCACGCGCGCGGCGATCTCGAGCCGGCCGGGCGAGTTCTTCTCCGGCGAGCGTGGCGACGAACCGGCCTTCGCCGATATCACCGTCTCGATCCCGCCCGACGCAAACCGCCGGGTCGGCGAGATCCAGTGGCCGTCGAGCGTGCCGGGCAATCCGGCGCGGAATTTCGTCGTGACCAATGTCGAGCTTGAGAACAAGGCCGGCGCGCTGCGCACCTTCAAGGAGATCACCCCCAAGGCACGCCCGCGCCGCGCCCTGGTGTTCGTGCACGGCTTCAACAACCGCTTCGATGCCGCGGTGTTCAGCCTTGCCCAGATCGTCCACGATTCGAAAGCCGACGTGGCGCCGGTGCTGTTCACCTGGCCGTCGCGTGGCCGACTACTCGCCTACAATTACGACCGCGAAAGCGCGGCCTTCTCCCGCGATGCGCTCGAGGAAGTGCTGTGGGCGCTGGCCAAGGATCCGAACATCGACGAGATTTCGATCCTGGCCCACTCCATGGGCACCTGGCTCACCATGGAAACGCTGCGGCAGATGTCGATCCGCAAGGGCCGGCTGCCGGCAAAGCTGCAGAACGTCGTGCTCGCCGCACCCGACATCGATTTCGACGTGTTCCTGACGCAGGTGCGCGACATCGGCAAGCCGAGGCCGGAATTCATCGTGTTCGTGTCGCAGGACGACAAGGCCCTCGCGATCTCCAGCGTGCTCGGCGGCAGCATCTCGCGCCTCGGCGCCATCAACCCCGAGACCGATCCCTACCGCAAGATGCTCGAGGCGGAGAACATCAACGTCATCGACCTCACCAAGCTTTCGAGCGGCGATCCCTTCAACCACAACAAGTTCGCTGAAAGCCCGGAGGTGGTGCGCGCCATCGGGACCCGGCTTGCCGCGGGCGACTCGGTCACGTCCAGCAATGCCAGCATCGGCGAGCGCATCGGGCTGATCACCACCGGCGCTGCGTCCGCGGTGGGCCAGACGACCGGCCTGCTGATTTCCGCGCCGATCTCGGTGGTGGACGGAAACACGCGCGCGTCGCTCGGCAGTCAGGCGCAGGCCGTCGGCGAGTCGGTCGGCCAGACCATCGAGGCCACCACGGATACGGTCACAGCCGTGCCAGGGGCCGCCGCCGGCCGCTAAACCAAATCCCGTTCGGATCGGACCGATCTGAACGGGATATGTCTAAAGCTTTGAATCTCAAATCGTTTGTTGTCCATCTGATGCGTCCATCAGATCGGAAGGCGCTCCGGCGTGCCTGTTCACCGAGGCAGGCGCCGGTCGGCGGGAGCAGCCCGGTTTCGCTCCGTCTTCTCCTCGCCGTATCCGCACCGCTGGCGGGCAACGCAGCCCGTCACGGCCGGCCAGCGCCGTTCAGCGCCGCAGCAGGGAAAAACCTGCGACGGCGGAAAACAGCCAGCCGACGATCAGCGTCGTGCCGCCGACGGGCGCCAGGGATGACATCGGGCTTGCCCCGAACACATCGCTCCAGATGAGGCTCCCGGAGAACAGAACCACACCGACGGCGAGGACGACGGCGCTCCACGCGACGAGCTTGCGTCCCCCGAACGCGGCGGACAGCGCCGCGAGCCCGACGATGGCGACGGCATGGATCAGCAGGAACTGCGCCGCCACGGGCAGATTCGGCAGATTCGTCAGGTGGGCGCCCGCGGCTGCCGCCGCGACCCCGCACGCCCCGAACACGCTGCCGACGGCGGCGAGAACGGCTTCGATCTTCATCGCTTCTCTCCCGCAGTCCAATGCGCTCTAGAGCATAACCCGTTCAGATCGTATCGATCTGAACGACAAGGATATGCGCAAGCTTCTGAATCTGGAGCGATTTCTGGTCGATCTGATGATTCCATCAGATCGGAAAGCGCTCTAGGTCGCGGTCCGCTCGCGCAGGCGGCGGATCTTGTCGGCGAGGGTCGCCGCGGCGCTGACGCCGCCGGGCGCCGGCGGGCCGTCGGCGAGGATGGCATCGATGCGCCCGCCGCGGCCCTCGATGGTGGCCGTCACGGCGGCGACTTCGGCCGCGAGGTCCGAAAGCCGCTCGCGCAGGAGCGCGGCTTCCACCTCCTCGATGGTGGCGGGCACGGGCGGATCTCCGGCCAGGGGCTGTCCGTCATCCGCCACCGCGGCGGCTTGCGGCAGGGCCGCGGCATCCGCGCCGTTGCCCTCGGGCTTCGGCGCGGGCGGGGCGAAGGCCTTCAACTGGTCGAGTTCGGCGTTGAGCGCGGTCGCGCGGAAGCTCGCCGCCGCGGCGTCGATCCGGCGGGAATCGGCGGTCTCGCGCGCCTCCGTCAGCGCGCGTTCGACGCTCGCGAGGCGCTCGGCGAGCGCACGCTGCTCTGCGGCCGCGGTCGATGCGGATTGCCGGGCCGCCTCGAGCTCCGCCTGGAGGGCCGCGACGCGTTCGTCGGCAACGGCCGGAGGGGCCTCCTGAACGGCGGGAGGGGCATAGAGCGACGGCTCGATCCGTCCGCTTGCCGGCACCTGCTGCGGCGGCTCCTTGCGTGCCGGCTGCTGCCCGGGGGGTGTGAAACGCTGGTGCTGCAGACGGGCGATCTCGATGCGGGCGACGCGCAGTTCCTCGGCGAGCCGCTCGGCGCGCACCTCGACACGACGAAGTTCGATGGCGAATTCGGCGCGCAGCAGGTCGCGGTCGGGCCGTGTCGCCGCCGCGAGCTTGACCGGCCCACGGCGACGGCGGGGTCGTCGCAGCACCGTCGCCAGCACGATCAGCGCCACGAGAACCGCGCCGACTGCGATCGCGGCTTGCGTCAGGTCGATTTCGCTCACCAGGCCGCCTCCCGATCGATCTTTCCGGCGCGGCCGGTGATCAAGGCAAGGTTGCATCGCCGGGCGCGGGACGGGACGAAGGCCGAGGCCTTTACCGTGCAGATCGCGCCGACGAGGCAGGATAGAGGCGCGGCAACAGGCTTGCCAGACGCACGTCGCCCTACTCTCTGGATAAAACGGGTGCGAAGGGCAAGCCCCGGCGACGCGGATCGCCCCTGCGTGCCCGGCATGAGCCGGATTTCCCTGGTCAGAAGGGATTCCAGGTCGGCTCGGCGGTGAACTTCAGGTAGCCGAGATTGACGCCGAGCCGCGCGCCGAGACCCGACTTGACGGGCACGATATAGGTCGGCTCCGCCGCGAGCACCGTCATGCCGAACCCGCCCACCACATAGGCCGATCCGTTGACGCCGACGAAGCGCTGGAACAGCTGCTGAAGCGAGGGCAGCCGGTAGACCAGCATCATCACCCTCGCGCCATCGCCGCCCACGTCGAAGCCAAGCGAGGGCCCCTGCCAGTAGATGCGCTGCGGCTGACCCTGGCGGCTGTAGATGTCGCCCTCGCCATAGCGCAGGCCACCGAAGAACGCGCCGGATCCCTCGCTGCCGAGGATGTAGGCGTTCGGCTCGCCATATTGCGAGAACGCGCGCTCGACGACCGTGGCGAGTCCGCTCGAGATCTGACCGAAGAACTTGTTGCCGGTCTGGATCATCTCCGTCGAGGAATAGGTCGGCGGCATCACCCCGCCGTTCGCGGCGGGCGGCGTGCCGGCCGACACCGGCGGCGAGGGCACGCTGTTGAAGGTCGTCGGCGGGTTCGGGTTCGGCAAGGCTCCGCCGCCCTGGGCGCCAGGCTGGCTGTAGTCGGAGCCGCCATAGTCCTGCGCGAACGCGGCGTCGCGGGCGAACGATGCGCCGGCGGTGAGGATGGCGATGGCGGTCAGGAGCCTGACGAGAAAGGCGTTCATGGCCGGCATTATCCTTGGCTGCTGAAGCGGCTCCCGATCGGGCGAAGTCATCCGATCGGCGGGAAGGGGCTTCGGGTTTTGGAGCATGGGGCTAGTCCGGCCGTTTGGACCGGTGCGGTGCGGACGGGACGTGCGCTCCATGGGGCGGTTGTCCGGCGACGGCCCGGCGTGTATGGCTCGGCGACGGCCGTTCGGCACCGCCGACGGCAGCGACCTTCGAATGCACCGGGAATTGCGACATGAGCCTCGACCTCGCCGCGCTGTTGTGCAGCCGCATCTGCCACGACGTCATCAGCCCCGTCGGCGCCATCACCAACGGCCTCGAAGTGCTCGACGAGGACGATTCGGGCGACATGCGGGAGGTCGCGATGGACCTGATCCGCAAGAGCGCGCGGCAGGCTTCCGCCCGGCTCCAGTTCGCGCGCCTGGCGTTCGGCTTCGCGGGTTCGGCCGGGGCATCCATCGATCTCGCCGACGCCGAGCGGCTGGCGAAGGGATATGTCGACAGCGACAAGACCAGCCTCGACTGGCGCATGCCCGCCGCGCTCGTCGCCAAGGACCGGGTCAAGCTGCTGCTGACGCTCATCGTGCTGGCCCTCCAGGCTATTCCGCGGGGCGGCTCGATCCGGGTGTGGTCGCCGGGCAGCGCCGAGATCGACGATCTGACAGTCGTCGCGACGGGCTCCCACGCGCGCATTCCGGCCGGAATCGAGGACCTGATCGCGGGCACCCAGACCGAACCGCTCGATGCCCATAGCGTGGTGCCGTATTATGTCGGCCTCCTGGCGCGCTCCGTGGGGCTTGCGATCCGCATCTCCAGGGACGGCGACGTAGTCACCTTCGTCGCCTCGTCGCGCGCCGCCGCCTGAAGACGGCCCGGAAAAACGAAGCGCCCGACCGGCCAAGGAGCCGCGGGCGCTGGCCGGCTGGGAATCCGATGCGATCCGGCCGAAACCGCCCCGATCGCGAGCTGGTGGAGCGCCCTCGGCGGGGCGCTTGCCCCCGGCGTTTCTCCGCCGATGGCGAGGAAACAGCGCTTCACGGGAGCCGGGCGTCATGCCCGGCCTTGGCGTCATGCCCGGCCTTGCCGTCGGCGCGACCACGCGGGTAGGCCCGCGTCGCCCTCAGGCGGTATCGCGGACCGGCTCGTCCTCGCCGTCGCGCAGAACGTAGCCGCGGCCCCAGACGGTCTCGATATAGTTGCGCCCGTTGGTCGCCGCCGTCAGCTTCTTGCGCAGCTTGCAGATGAAGACGTCGATGATCTTCAGCTCGGGCTCGTCCATGCCACCATAGAGATGGTTGAGGAACATCTCCTTGGTGAGCGTCGTGCCCTTGCGCAGCGAAAGGAGCTCCAGCATCTGGTACTCCTTGCCGGTGAGGTGCACGCGGCTGCCCCCGACCTCCACGGTCTTGGTGTCGAGATTGACGGTGAGTTCGCCCGTCTGGATCACCGACTGGGCGTGGCCCTTGGAGCGGCGGACCACGGCGTGGATGCGCGCGATCAGCTCGTCCTTGTGGAAGGGCTTGGTCATGTAGTCGTCGGCGCCGAAGCCGAGACCGCGCACCTTGTCCTCGATATTGCCGAGTCCGGAGAGAATCAGGATCGGCGTCTTGACCTTGGACAGGCGCAGAGCACGAAGAACCTCGTAACCGGACATATCCGGAAGGTTCAGATCGAGCAGAATGATGTCGTAATCGTAGAGCTTGCCGAGGTCGATGCCTTCCTCGCCAAGATCCGTCACGTAGATGTTGAAGCGCTCGGACTTCAGCATCAGCTCGATGCTCTGCGCGATAGCGCTGTCGTCTTCAATCAGCAGTACGCGCATGCCAAATCCCTGTGTTCGCCGTGTCATTGGGCTTGGCGCAGCGACCTTAAGCTCAGGCCTCCGCGAAGGACTGCTGTTCGTCCCGACTCAACGTTACCTCAAAAGGGTTAACAGATTACGATTCCGGCTGGCAACGCCTTGACCACCTGAATTCACAGAAGAGCGGAACACAATGGAATCCATAGCGGATTCCGAGCCGCTCCCGGTCGCCGTCGCTGCCGTCCGGTGTCGTGTGCTGACCCTCTCGGGAGATCGCCCGCCGAGCCCTTTCACCCAAACCTCGTTGGGCTGCATGGTTACCCAATCCGGTAAACGTTCAGTTACCCGGAAGGCGTCGATTGCACAGGAAACAATGCCGACGAACCCGCCAACCATTTGGCAATGAATCGCGAACCTTTTGGAAATGACTCCTCGCTTATCGTCAGCGGTGCGTGAGGAGTGAATTGCGATGAAACCGAGAGACAATCTCATCCGGGCAAAACAGTTCCAGCTCGAAGATGCGCGCCGTCGCCTCGCCCAGATCGAGGTCATGGTCGGCGAACTCATGCGCATGGCCGGCGAACTGGATCAGCAGATCGACGTGGAAGAGAAGAAGAGCGGGGTCACCGATCCCGAACACTTCGCTTATCCGACATTCGCCCGTGCCGCGCGCCAGCGCCGCGACAACCTGCTCGCGTCCATCGACGGCCTCGCCGAGCAGCGCGCGCAGGCGGCCGATGCCGTCGCCGCGGCGGAAGCCGATCTTGCGACCGTGGTGCAGAAGGCCGAGCGCGCCGACGAGCGTCTGGTGACGGCGCGTGTGTCGACCCTCGGCGGGCGGGCGCCCGCCCGCGCGGCAGCGGCCCAGATTTCCCGCTGATAGCGTGAGGGAAGCGTGCGCCCTGCCGAGGGCGCGCGAAGGAAGGGGGCGGCACGCGACGGAAAGTGGTCCGGCCACCCGGGCGTGACCCGTTCAGCGCCGCGAAAGATCCCGGAAGTGGTCGAGCACGGTCACGCGCACCGCGGACGCGAGCCCGCCCGCGCCCCGTTCCCGGTCGATGGTGCTGACAAGCGCGGGAAGGCTCAGACCCCGCGCCGCCGCCACCGCCTCGATGCCGCTCCAGAAGGCAGGCTCCAGCGCGAGGCTGGTGCGGTGGCCGTCAAGGGTGAGGGAGCGCTTTTCCATGGTCGCCGTGATCCGCATTGACGGGCGATAGCCCGGAACGCATTCCGTTCGGATCGATGCGATCTGGACGCCCGGACCGGCGCGATCATCGAAGCCGGAGGGTTTGCTCTCCAAGTGTTGCTGTCTGATCGGCCTGCTTCCGCTCGGCCGGCGTTCGTGCGCTTGATCGAACGCCCCGGTCCGGTCGGGAAGGGCCCGCAAAGCCACCTCAGAGTGGCCCGTTCAGATGTGCCGGCTCAGCCCCCCGCGAACGGGTGCGACAGAGGCGGGGAGGGCGATCAGGCGTCTTTCTCGTTGTCGCCGGGGGGCGGGCCATCCGTGCCGAGGCGGTGCCCGTCGAGGTGGCGCGCGGCGCTCTCGGCTTCAGAACGCGCCTGCCCGCGCTCGGCCGCGGTGCGTCCGAACAGGATGCGGTTCGCCTCCGCCGTAGCCTCGCGCTCGGCGCGGGCCTTGCGTTTGCGCACCAGTCGCAGATTGACGATGTCCGCCATCCGTTTGCCTCCGCGGGACCTGCGCCCGGGTTCCGGCTCCCGCGTTCCGCCCGGTTCAGGTCTTGCGGCGGAACGCGTCCAGCGACACGACCGCCGCGCCCGCATCGGGCGCAGCCTCACCCTCGGCGGCCGGCTTGCCTTCGGCTTCCGGAGCTTCCGGCTTATCCTCGCCCGAGGCCTCGGCGCCCGATGCCGGCTTCACGTCTGGTTTCGCGGCTGGCTTGACCATCGAGAGCGGGGCCGAAACCTCCGCCTCGTCGGTGTCCTCGGCGGCCGCTTCCTCGTCGCGGTGCGGATCGAACTGCAGGCCGAACTGGACGGAAGGGTCGAAGAAGCCCTTGATCGCGCGGAACGGCACGAACAGCTTCTCCGGCACGCCGCCGAACGACAGCCCGACCTCGAAGCCGTAATCGGAAACCGTCAGGCCCCAGAACTGGTGCTGGAGCACGATGGTCATTTCCTCGGGATATTTCTGCTTGAGGCGGGAGGAAATGCGCACGCCCGGCGCCGAGGTGTCGAACGCAATGAAGAAGTGATGCTCGCCGGGCAGCCCGGCCTGGAGCACCTCGTTCAGAACCTTGCGCACCACGCTTCGCAGCGCGTCCTGCACCAGGACGTCGTATCGGATCAAATCCTCGGCCATCGCTCGTCGCTCTTCGGGCTGGTCGGTCGTCGGGCAGCCGCTGGTTCCGGAAGCAGCCGGGCGGCCGCGCTTCCTAAGGGCTCGGGAGCCATGCACCCCGGCTCCGTCATCCCCGAACCCGCGTTTGCCCCCGTCGGGATCAGAAGGGGCTCACCGCCGGCAATATCGGCCGGGCAGCGGAACCGCCTCGCAGGCGCTTTCAGCCTGTCGTTCCGAACCGGAGAGCCGGCGAGGAACACCTTTTGGACGGCCCTGAGGCCGAATTCGACGACGGAGAAGCGCGACGCATCTGGCGATGCCGGCCGCGGCTCGTCCGCGAAATGAGTGAGGGCTTCTGTTGCCAGGTGCCCCCGAACCCCGCCTTACTGCGCTAACAGCAAGGGCTTAATTAGAGGTACCGCACCGCATCACGCGGCGAGGCGAGCCTCAGCATAGTTGTCATTGGCAACTATAGGTTTGGTCCGATAACGGCGGTACCATGCCGGGCGAAAGCACGACCTTTACACTCTCGTCGATCCTATTTCGCCCCCACCTCAACCCGCTTGTCCGAAGCGGGCTCAGGTGGAGGCGCCGGGTACCGCCCCCGGGTCCGATGAGCTTATTACGTCGACCGTTTATCGCCATATCCGACCGTCGCCGGCAGCCCGAATATAAGATGAAGCGGCGGGATGTGAAAGGGCAGAACGGAGATTGGCATGCGCGGCCATCCACAAGCCGCGTCGTCGGGGGTGCCGTCGCGGCGCTCCGCACGCGACGCCGCGGGCGACTCGCGCTAGTAAGGAACGATCGGAGCCGGCGTCCGTTCGGCCCGGACCGACGTCTGCGGACGTCCCACCGCATCAGCCTCGGGAGCGCGCGATGCGCCAATATCACGATCTCATGCGCCGCATCCTCAGCGAGGGCGCGCTGAAGAGCGACCGCACCGGCACCGGCACTCTGTCGGTGTTCGGCCATCAGATGCGCTTCGATCTCTCGGAAGGCTTTCCGCTGGTGACGACCAAGCGCATCCACCTGCGTTCGGTCATTCACGAGCTGTTGTGGTTCCTGAAGGGCGACACCAACATCGCCTATCTGAAGGAGAACGGCGTCTCCATCTGGGACGAGTGGGCGGACGAGAACGGCGACCTCGGGCCGGTCTACGGCTATCAGTGGCGCTCGTGGCAGACGCCGGATGGCGGCGTGATCGACCAGATCGCCGACGTCGTCAGCGAAATCCGGCGCAATCCCGATTCGCGCCGGCTGATCGTCACGGCCTGGAACCCGGCCGATGTTCCGAAGATGGCGCTGCCGCCGTGCCACCTGATGTTCCAGTTCTATGTGGCCGACGGGCGGCTCTCCTGCCAGCTCTACCAGCGCTCGGCCGACACCTTCCTCGGCGTGCCGTTCAACATCGCGTCCTATGCCCTGCTCACCCACCTCGTCGCCAAGGTGACGGGGCTCGCGCCGGGTGATTTCGTCCACACCCTCGGCGACGCCCACCTCTACGTGAACCACATCGACCAGACGCGCGAGCAGCTCTCCCGCGCGCCGCGGCCTCTGCCGCGGCTCGAGATCGCACCGCATGTCAGCGATCTCGCCTCGATCCGCTTCGAGGACATTGAAGTCGTCGGTTACGATCCCCATCCCCACATCAAGGCCGAGGTGGCGGTGTGAGCATCTCCATCCGTTCCGCCGGACCGGCCGATGCCGGGATCGTGTTCGGCTTCGTGCGCGCGCTCGCCGAATACGAGAAACTCTCTCACGAGGTCGAGGCCGACGAGGCGATGATCGCCGCCGCGCTCGCCGGGCCGAACCCGCGGGTGTTCTGCGACATCGCGGAGTGGAACGGCGCCCCGGCCGGCTTCGCGCTGTGGTTCTATAATTTCTCCACCTTCCGCGGCCGCCATGGCATCTATCTCGAAGACCTGTTCGTCGATCCGGCTCTGCGCGGCCATGGCATAGGCAAGGCCCTGCTCGTCCATCTCGCGCGGCGGTGCGTGGACGAGGGGCTCGGCCGGCTGGAATGGGCGGTGCTGGACTGGAATGCGCCCTCGATCGCGTTCTATCGCGCCCAGGGCGCCGTGCTGATGGACGAGTGGACCGGCTGCCGCGTCTCGGGGGAGGCGTTGGCGAGGCTCGCCGGCGAGACGGCCGCCGCATGAGCGATCATGGCGTCAACGACGATGCTCCCGGTAAGGCTCCTGGCGGCAGGCCGCGTCTCGTGCTCGTCGCGGCCGTCGCGGAGAACGGCGTTATCGGCACCGGCGACGCCATGCCGTGGCACCTGCCGAGCGACCTGAAGCGCTTCAAGGCCGAAACCCTGGGCCATCCCATGCTGATGGGGCGGCGCACCTATCTCTCCATCGGCCGGCCGCTGCCCGGCCGCGACACCGTGGTCGTCACCGCCGACCCGTCGTTCGCGCCCGAAGGCGTGCACGTGGCGCCGACGCTTCCGGCGGCACTCGAGGAAGCCGGCCGGCTCGCCGCCGGGCGGGGTGTCGGCGACATCATGGTGGTCGGGGGCGGGGTTCTCTATGCGTCGCTGATCGATGTCGCGGACCGGCTGTCGATCACCGAGGTCCACGCCCGCCCACAGGGAACCGTGATGTTCCCGCGGATCGACCCCGCGATGTGGCGCGAGGTGTCGCGTCAGGGTCCGGTGCAGGGACCGGCCGACAGCGCGCCGGTCTCTTATGTCGCTTACGAGCGGATTTCGCACGACTCCTGACCGGTGCTCGATTGACGCCGGGCGCTCGGCCACCCACCTGTTGTTGCGCCGGATCGGCGGCGCCCGCCTACGAAGTGTTGACCGGACGGTGCGCGATGCCCGGGCGGGCGTTCGTTGAAAGGCCGGGGGGAAGCCCCTATAACCCGGGCAGGCGAGCACAAGACCACGGCCGGACAAGGCGTGGAATCATGCCGAATGTGGAATTCTGGCGACGCAGGTCGCTGACGACTTAAGATGCTGACGGCTCTGCCGGTCGGCGGCGGAACCGGAACCGAGGAGCAAGGATGCCCTGGAGCAATCAGAGCGGTGGCGGCGGCGGCTGGAAGGGCGGCGGGCCATGGGGCAGCGGCGGCAATAACGGCGGCCCTTGGGGCAATGGTCCCCAGCGCGGACCGAGCGGCGGCCCCCCCGATCTCGAGGAACTCCTGCGGCGCAGCCAGGATCGCCTGAAGCAGGTTCTGCCGGGCGGCGGCGGTGGCGGCCTCGGCTGGCGCACGGTGCTGGTCGCCGGCGTGGCGGTCGCGGTGCTGTGGCTCGCGACCGGCTTCTACCGCGTCGAACAGGGCGAGGTCGGCGTCGAGATGGTGTTCGGCCGCTATATCGGCATGACCCAGCCGGGCCTCAACTATAACTGGCCCTATCCGGTCGGCTCGGTCGAGACGCCCGACGTGCTGCGCATCCGCGAGACCACCGTCGGCCTGCGCGAGATCGAGGCCGTCCGCGGCGGGCCGTCGAGCGGCGTCGACGTGCCGGAGGAAAGCCTGATGCTGACCGCCGACGAGAACATCGTCGACGTCGACTTCAAGGTGCTCTGGCGCATCAGCAACGCGCCCGACTACCTGTTCAACATCCAGAATCCCGAGGCGACCGTGAAGGCCGTTTCCGAAAGTGCGATGCGCGAGGTGGTGGGCCGCACCAACATCCAGCGCGTGCTGACCGACCAGCGCGAGCAGGTGCAGGTTCAGGTCCAGTCGCTGATGCAGCACATTCTCGACAGCTACAAGTCGGGCATCGAGATCAATCAGGTGCAGATGCTGAAGGTCGACCCGCCGCAGCAGGTCATCGACGCCTTCCGCGACGTGCAGGCCGCCCGCGCCGACCAGGAGCGCGTCCAGAACGAAGCCCAGGCCTACGCCAACCGGGTTATCCCCGAGGCGCGCGGCGAGGCCTCCCAGATCGTCGAAAGCGCCAACGGCTACCGCGACCGCTCCGTGGCGGAAGCCCAGGGCCAGACCTCGCGCTTCCTCTCGATCCTGGCCGAATATTCGAAGGCGCCGGACATCACCCGCGAACGCCTCTACCTGGAGACGATGCAGAAGGTGCTTGGCTCGAGCGACAAGATCATCATCGACGACAAGGCCGGCGGACCCGGCGTCGTTCCCTACCTGCCTCTCGACCGTCTGCAGAGCCGCCCGGCGGCGCAGCCGCGCGCGGCCACCTCCGGCCAGTCTTCGAGCCAGTCGCCGCTGTCCGGTCAGACTTTCTCGGGCCAGGACCTGTCGGGAGCGGTGAAATGAGGGGCGGCATCATCGGTCTCGTCGTCGCCGCCGTTCTCGCGGTGCTCGGCTACTCGTCGGCCTACGTGGTCTATCCCACCGATCAGGCGATCGTCCTCCAGTTCGGTGAAGTGCGCCGCGCGGTCACCCAGCCGGGGCTCTACTTCAAGATCCCGTTCATCCAGAACGTCGTGTTCCTCGACAAGCGCGTGCTCGACCTGGAACTGCCGGAACTCGAAGCCATCGCCTCGGACCAGAAGCGCCTCGTCGTCGATGCGTTCGCGCGCTATCGCATTGAAAATCCGGTTCTTTTCTACCAGACGGTGAACAGCATCCCGGAGGGCAACCGTCGGCTCTCGACCTTCGTGCAGTCGTCGATCCGCTCGGTGCTCGCCGATGCGACCTTCCAGGCCGTGGTGCGCGACAGCCGTCCCGAGCTGATGGAGCGCATCCGCCAGGAAGTCGAGCGCCGCGCCCAGGGGCTTGGCGTCTCGGTGGTCGACGTCCGCATCCGCCGCGCCGACCTGCCGGAGGCGAACTCCCAGGCGATCTTCCGCCGGATGCAGACCGAGCGCGAGCGCGAGGCGACGGAAATCCGCGCCCAGGGCGAGGAAGCGGCCCGCCGCATCCGTGCCCAGGCCGACCGCCAGGCGACCGTCATCATCGCCGACGCCAACCGGACGGGCGAGGAAACCCGCGGTCAGGGCGACGCCCAGCGCAGCGCCATCTTCGCCGAGGCGTTCAGCAAGGACCCGTCGTTCTTCGCGTTCTTCCGCTCGATGCAGGCCTACGAGGACTCGCTGAAGTCCGGCGAGACCCGGCTGGTGCTGTCGCCGTCGTCGGAGTTCTTCCGCTTCTTCGACAATCCAGCGGGTAACGGGGTCCGCCCGGCCACACCGGGCCTTGCGCCTGCACCCGCCTCCGGCCCGGCGCCGGCGGCGCAGGAATGAACGACCTCGTCGTCGCGCTCGGACTTGTCCTCGCCATCGAGGGCACGCTCTACGCAGCGGCACCCGGGGTGCTCAAGCGCATGATGCAGCACGCCGTCGGAACACCCGACGGCGTCTTGCGCATCGGCGGGCTGGTGGCGCTGGCCATCGGTGTGGCGCTGGTCTGGCTCATCCGCCACTGAGGCGGTTGCCCAAAAGCGCGATCGATGCGCGGTTGATGCACCATCGACGCACCGTCCGTGCGCGGCGGTGCCCGCTTCGCGCGCGGTGAAGTTCGAGCGCCGCGACGGCCTCTCCGCATCGTGAGGGATTTCGTCGCGACCGTCGGCCGGACCGCCCCGCAATCGCCGCGTTCTTGCCCTGTAGGTCGTTCTTGCCTTGCGGGTCCTGCCGTGCAGGACTTGCCGTGCAGGTCTTGCCGTGCAGGTCTTGCCCTCGGGCAGGCCTTGCCCTGCAGGTTTCGAATCCGTGCGTCTCGGAGCGGGATCCGCTCCGGCTCAATTCTCTCGAGCGGCTCATGTCCGGTCCGGGTCAGTCCACCGGAGGGGGCGCTCCAGAACCAATCGGCTGCGCCCGAACGGGAGACCCCAGCATGCTATTCAGGACATCCCCTTCCGTCACCGGCGTCCGGCCGGGCCGTCGTCCGGCGGGCCGGCGTCTCGCCGCGGCCGGTGCCGCCTGCGGGCTCGCCGCCGCGCTCGCGTTCGGCGCGGTCGGG
This sequence comes from Pseudoxanthobacter soli DSM 19599, assembly GCF_900148505.1. Taxonomy (NCBI): domain Bacteria; kingdom Pseudomonadati; phylum Pseudomonadota; class Alphaproteobacteria; order Hyphomicrobiales; family Segnochrobactraceae; genus Pseudoxanthobacter; species Pseudoxanthobacter soli. The sequence goes on from NZ_FRXO01000005.1 coordinate 429,129, forward strand.
CTGCCCGGTCCGGCGGTCGCGGCCGGCCCGGCATCGGTCGCCGACCTCGCGGAGGGACTGCTCGACGCGGTGGTCAACGTCTCCACCTCGCAGAAGGTGGAAGCGCCGAGCCAGGTGCCGATCCCGAAGCTCCCCGAGGGCTCGCCGTTCCAGGACTTCTTCGACCAGTTCATGGACCGCCAGGGCAAGGGCTCCGACCGCCCGCAGCGCGTCCAGTCGCTCGGTTCCGGCTTCGTGATCGATCCGTCCGGTATCATCGTGACCAACAACCACGTCATCGATGGCGCCGACGAGATCACGGTCAACTTCTCGGACGGCTCCAAGCTCAAGGCCGAGGTGCTCGGCCGTGACAAGAAGACCGACCTTGCGGTGCTGAAGGTGAAGCCGACCAAGCCGCTCAAGGCGGTCGAGCTTGGCGATTCCAACAAGATCCGCGTCGGCGACTGGGTGATGGCCATCGGCAACCCGTTCGGCCTCGGCGGCACCGTCACGCTCGGCATCGTCTCGGCCCGCAACCGCAACATCAACGCGGGTCCCTACGACGACTTCATCCAGACCGACGCCGCCATCAACCGCGGCAACTCGGGCGGACCGCTGTTCGACATGGACGGCAAGGTGATCGGCATCAACACCGCCATCATCTCGCCCTCCGGCGGCTCCATCGGCATCGGCTTCGCCATCCCGTCCTCGACGGCGAGCCACGTCATCAACCAGCTGCGGCAGTTCGGTGAGACCCGGCGCGGCTGGATCGGCGTGCGCATCCAGGAGGTGACGGACGACATCGCCGAGGGTCTCGGCCTGCCGTCGGCCAAGGGCGCGCTCGTCGCGGGCGTCACCGACAACGGCCCCGCCGCGAAGGGCGGCATCGAGCCGGGCGACGTCATCATCACCTTCGACGGCCGGCCGGTGCCGAAGATGAGCGACCTGCCGCGCATGGTCGCCGACACCGAGGTCGGCAAGGCCGTCGACGTGGTCGTGATCCGAAAGGGCAAGGAAGAGACCCTGAAGATCACGCTGGAACGCCTCGACGAGAAGGCCGAGGCCGCCGCGGACCAGGAAGACGGCGGTGCCGACACGGTGAAGCCCGTCACCGACCAGGTCGCCGGCCTGACGCTGTCGGCGATCACGCCGGAGCTGAAGGACAAGTTCAAGCTGGGCGATTCGGTGAAGGGCGTGCTCGTCACCGAAGTCGATCCGGCGAGCAACGCCGCCGAGAAGCGCATCCAGCCCGGCGACGTGATCGTCGAGGTGGCGCAGGAGCAGGTGACGAGCCCGGCCGACGTCGTCACCAAGTACGACAAGGCCAAGAAGGACGGCCGCAAGACCGTGCTTTTGCTGCTGTCGAACGCCTCGGGCGACCTGCGCTTCACCGCGATCCGCACCGACGACTGATCGGGCGAGCGGTGCTCCGGCGGTGCTGACCGCCGGACGGACTTTCTCACGGCCGGGTCTCCAGCCCGGCCGTTGCCGTTTTCGGCCCGACACGGCTTCCGGGCCCCGCGCGGCGCGGTTCGCCGGGTGTCCGAACACCGGCCGAGCGGTTCCATGGCGCATGGCCCGTGTTTTCGGCCTTGCTCTCGCCGGCCTCCCCGTCGCAAATGCAGCCATCCCGAAGCCGCCGACCGAGGCGGCGGAACCGGACGGCAACGGTGAACACCCAATTCCTTCGTTTCGCGGTGGGCGGCGCGATCGGCTTCGTGGCCGATGCCGGCATGCTCTACCTGATGATCGCCCTCGGGCTCGGCTATTTCGGCGGGCGGGCGGTGTCGTTCGTGTTCGCGGTCTGGGTGACCTGGCAGTTCAACCGCCGCTTCACCTTCCAGGCCCGCACCGACATTCCGGTCTGGCGCGAGTTCCTGCACTATTTCGTGGCGATGATCGGCGGCGGCGCCGTCAACTATGCGGCCTATAGCGCGACCGTCGTGCTGCTGCCGCCGTCCAACCTGCTGCCGCTGATCGGCGTCGCGGTCGGCGCGGTCGCCGGCATGGCCGTGAACTTCGCCACCGCCAAGTGGCTGGTCTTCAAGAGCTGACAGACGCGGCGATGGGACAGGCGGTCAAGCACGGACGGCAGGCGGGCACGGCGGGCGGCCGCGCGGCGGCCACGTCGCGCCTCGGCCGTCTCGCCGCCCTGCTCGAACATCCCCGTGCGACGCTGTGGGCGTACCTCATGGTGCCGCTCGCCGCCGGGCTCGTCGCGCTCGCCCTCGGGCAGGACGCGAACTGGGACCTGCGCAATTATCACTGGTACAACGCCTTCGCGTTCTTCGAGGGCAAGCTCGCCACCGATCTCGCGCCGGCGGGGTTGCAGACCTATTTCAACCCGCTGATCGACCTGCCGTATTATTGGGCGAACCGGCAGTTCCCCGCGCCGGTCGCCGGGTTCGCGTTCGGCGTTCTGAACGGCCTCGATTTCGTGGTGCTGCTCGCCGTCGCGCGGGCGGTGCTGACCGGCCTGCCCGCACCGCGCCGCAACCGGGTGGCGCTTCTCCTCGCCCTGGCGGGCGTGCTGACGCCACAGTTCCTGTCGGAACTCGGCACCACCATGGGCGACGACACCACGGCGCTCGCCGTGCTCGGCGCGCTCGCCCTGGTCGCCACCCGGTGGCCGCGGCTGAAGGCCGATGCGGAGCGCGGCTCGCTCGCGGGCTCGCCCGCCGCCGCGGCGATCCTCCTCGCGGCCGGCGTGCTCTCGGGGGCGGCCACGGGCCTCAAGCTTACCAATGCCGTCTATTCGGTCGCGCTCTGCGCGACGTTCCTGATCGTGCCGGTCCACCCGGTCGCGCGACTGAGATTCGCGTTCCTGTTCGGGCTCGGGGTGCTCGCCGGCATCGCGCTGACCTCGGGCTGGTGGTTCCTGACGCTGTGGCGCCAGTTCGGCAATCCGCTCTATCCGCAGTTCAGCAGCCTGTTTCCGAGCCCGCTCACGGCCGATGTCGGTGTCGTCGACAATCTCTGGCGCCCCAACGGCACGGTGGAGCGGCTCATGTGGCCGTTCATCACCACGCTCGACCCGCGGCGCATCGGCCAGATCACCGTGCATCAGATCGTCTGGGCGGTGCTCTATGTGCTGTTCGTGTGGTGGGCGGCGTCATCCGTGTTCCGCCGGCTCAAGCCCGCGCCCGGCGCCTCCGCCGCGCCGGTTCGCGTCGAACACGCCCGGCCCGCGATCGGGCTCGACGGGCGCGAGGCGCTGGTGCTCGGCTTCGTCGGCATCGGCTACGTGGTCTGGATGCTGATGTTCAGTATCGGACGCTATCTGGTGCCGATCGAACTGCTGGCCCCGCTCGCCGTGTTCCTGCTGCTGCGGCGCGTGCTGCCGCCGGCGCGCGCCGACCGGGTGGCCGCGTGGGTGCTGGCGTTCAACGCGCTCGTGGTGCTCGGCGGCGGTGTCACCGGATGGGGCCATGCCGGCTGGGCGCGCGAGGCGATCCGGGCCGACCTGCCGGCGCTCGCCGAGCCGGAACGCACCACGGTGCTGATCGCCGGCCGGGAGGAGCCTTACGGCTTCCTCGCGGCGGAACTGCCCCGGCAGGTCGCCGCCATCGGCCTTGCGACGGCGTTTCCGGCGTCGACGGCCTATTTCGAGCGGGCGCGCGCCATCGCGGATGAACGGGGCGGCCCGGTGTTCGCGGTGGTCGCGGCGAGCCGCGACGGCCGAGCCGAGGACATGGCGCGCTACCAGAGCCTGTTCGCGGCGAGCGGCCTCGCCGAAAGCGCCGCGGCGTGCGGCCTCGTCGAAAAGCTCAAGGGGTTCGGCGTGCGGGTCGATGTCGTGAGCCGGCCCGGCGGCGGCTGCGCGCTCGCGCTGCCGGCGGCGCTCGCGCGCGATCCGGCGACGGAAGACCGGGCGCTCGCCGCCCTCGGCGCAAGCTTCACGGCCGCGGCGGGCTTCCCGTTCGATCCCGCCGCCTGCACCCGGCGCGTCGCCCATGTCGGCACGCGCGCGGTTCCATTCCAGTGGTGCCGGGTGCGGTGAGGCCCGGACCGGCGGGCGCCCGATCAGCCGCCGACGAATTCGTCCTGACGGTAGCCCTGGAAATAGAGCAGGGCGGTGAGGTCGCCGTGATCGATGCGCGCGTCCGCCTCGGCCGCCACCGCCGGCTTGGCATGGAAGGCGACGCCGAGCCCGGCGGCCCGGATCATGGCGAGGTCGTTGGCGCCATCGCCGACCGCGATGGCATCGGCGGCGGTCAGGCCCTTCTCCGCGATCAGCGCCTCGAGCCGGGCGAGTTTGGCGTCGCGGCCGAGGATGGGCTCGCCGACCGTGCCGGTCAGCCGGCCGCCCTCGACGAGGAGGAGGTTGGCGTTGTGCTCGTCGAAGCCGAGCACGGCCGCGACCTTTTCCGTGAACACGGTGAAGCCGCCGGAGACGAGCGCGGCATAGGCACCGTTGGCGCGCATGGTGGCGATAAGCGCCTTCGCGCCGGGGGTGAGCGTGATGCGCTCGCGCCAGACCTTTTCGGTGACGCCGGCATCGAGCCCGGCGAGCAGGCCGACGCGCTCGCGCAGCGCCGGCTCGAACGCGAGTTCGCCGCGCATCGCCCGTTCGGTGATCGCGGCGACGTGGTCCTTGAGCCCGAGTTCGGCGGCGAGCTCGTCGATGCACTCCTGACCGATCAGGGTGGAATCCATGTCCGCCACCACAAGGCGCTTGCGCCGGCCCGCCCGGGGCTGCACGAAGACGTCGATCGGCTCGCCCGCGAGCGCCTCGCGGATCGCATCCTCGAACCCCTTCGCCTCGGCGGCCGGGGCCGGGAACGCGAGGTCGGCGGCGATGCCGGGGGCGAGCACGGCCGTCTCAAAAGACGGCAGCACGCTCGCCGCGCGCGCGATGGCGCCGCCGTCGACGGCCTGCCGCTCGGGCGAGGCGACCAGCGTCGCGACGAGATCGGCGGTCGCGGACGCAGCGCCGGACACGGGAGAGAGGGACGTCATGAGGGAACTCCGGTGATGGCGGCCGGACCGGACGGCGCCGTCGGACGCGGCGGGGACCGCGCGGGCCGCTCGGCGATCCTGATAGCCGGGCCGACCGCGAGCGGCAAGTCGGCGTTCGCCCTGGCGCTGGCGCGCGCGACCGGCGGCCTCGTCGTCAATGCCGACGCCATGCAGGTCTATCGCGAGCTTCGCATCCTGACCGCGCGCCCATCCGAGGCGGACGAAGCGGCCGCGCCGCATCGCCTCTACGGCCATGTCGGCGCGGCCGAGCCCTATTCGGCGGCGCGGTGGGTGGAGGACTGCCTCGCCGTTATCGACGAGGCGGCGGCGGCCGGCGTTCCGGCCATCGTCGTCGGCGGCACGGGGCTCTATTTCGAGGCGCTGACCCGCGGGCTCTCGCCGGTTCCGGCGATCCCGGAGGACGTGCGCGAGCACTGGCGGCGCCAATCGGCGGTGCTCGATGCCGCCGCGCTGCACGGCGAACTGGCGCGGCGAGACCCGGAGATGGCCGGCCGGCTGGCGCCGAGCGACACACAACGCCTCGTGCGCGCGCTGGAGGTGATCGAGGGCACCGGCCGCTCGCTGGCGGACTGGCAGGCGATCGCGCCGGTTGCCCCGCTCGCGTCCGGGGCGACGCGCAGAATCGTGATCGCGCCCGAGCGCGCGTGGCTGCACCGGCGCATCGCTGAGCGTTTCGCGGCGATGGTGGACGCCGGCGCGGTGGCGGAGGCGGCGGCGTTCGACGCGCTGGCACTCGATCCCGCCATGCCGGCGGCACGCGCCATCGGCGTCGCCCCGCTCGTCGCCCACATTCGCGGCGACCTCTCGCTGGAGGAGGCCGAGAGCCGTTCGGTGATCGACAGCCGCCGCTATGCCAAACGGCAGGAAACCTGGTTCCGCAACCGGATGGCGGACTGGGAAAGGGTCGATCCGCGCAACATAAGTGAAGCTGCGGAGCAAATTGCGAAAGAATGCCATCGAAGGCCTTGACCCGATCCGGCCGCCCGCCTATGGTCCGGCCCGAAACGAAGGAGTTGCGGCCGATGGTCGGTCTGGGCCTTATCGTACTTTGGGAGCGCGCTGCCGGGATGGCCTGATGGTCATCCGGATCGGTCGGCGCGCGCGAGGGGCTCTTGAGAGCCCCTTTTTTGTTGCCCGGCCTTCGGAACATCCCGGCCGGGCAGGGCGCGCAGACCGCTTCAAGGCAACAACTTCGAAAACGATCGGGTTCGGATCGCACCACTCGACAGCGAGTGATCGAAACCGACAGGACGCCCGCGCAAGCGAGGCGCGGGAAGCCGGAGGCGAGACGATGAAGCGCGAGATGACGGGCGCCGAGATGGTTATCCAGGCGATGGTCGACCATGGCGTCGACACCATCTTCGGATATCCGGGCGGCGCGGTGCTGCCGATCTACGACGAGATCTTCCAGCAGGACAAGGTTCGCCACGTTCTCGTGCGCCACGAGCAGGGCGCGGGCCATGCCGCCGAAGGCTATGCCCGCTCCACCGGCAAGGTCGGCGTCATGCTCGTCACCTCCGGCCCCGGCGCGACCAACGCGGTCACGCCGCTCGCCGACGCGCTGCTCGATTCCATCCCGATCGTCTGCATCAGCGGGCAGGTCGCGACGCACCTGATCGGCAACGACGCCTTCCAGGAATGCGACACCGTCGGCATCACCCGGCCGTGCACCAAGCACAACTGGCTGGTGAAGCGCATCGAGGACCTGCCGCGCATCCTGCACGAGGCGTTCTATGTCGCCACGACGGGCCGGCCGGGCCCGGTCGTCGTCGACATTCCGAAGGACATCCAGTTCACCCGCGGCGTCTATACCGGCCCGCAGAACGTCGTCCACAAGACCTACCGGCCGCGCCTGAAGGGCGACATCGACGCGATCCGCCAGGCGGTCGAGCTGATGGCGAAGGCCGAGCGCCCGGTGTTCTATACCGGCGGCGGCGTCATCAATTCCGGCAAGGCGGCGAGCCAGCTCCTGCGCGAGCTGGTCGAGCTGACCGGCTTCCCGATCACCTCGACGCTGATGGGGCTCGGCGCGTTCCCGGCCTCCGATCCGAAGTGGCTCGGCATGCTCGGGATGCACGGCACCTACGAGGCCAACCTCGCGATGCACGACTGCGACCTGATGATCAATATCGGGGCGCGGTTCGACGACCGCATCACCGGGCGCCTCGATGCGTTCTCGCCGGGGTCCACCAAGATCCACGTCGACATCGATCCGTCGTCCATCAACAAGACGGTCAAGATCGACCTGCCGATCATCGGCGACGTCGCCCACGTTCTGGAGGACATGGTGCGGCTGTGGCGCGCCTCGGGCGAGCGCAACGATCCGGCCAAGCTCGCGGCGTGGTGGAAGCAGATCGAGGGCTGGCGGGCGAAGAAGTCGCTCGCCTACAAGCGCCGTCGCGACGTCATCATGCCGCAATACGCCATCGAGCGGCTCTATGAGCTGACGAAGGACAAGGACGTCTACATCACGACGGAAGTCGGCCAGCACCAGATGTGGGCGGCGCAGTTCTTCAAGTTCGAGGAGCCGAACCGCTGGATGACCTCCGGCGGCCTCGGCACCATGGGCTACGGCCTGCCGGCGGCGCTCGGCGCGCAGATGGCCCACCCCGACAGCCTCGTCATCGACATCGCCGGCGACGCCTCGGTGCAGATGACGATGCAGGAGATGTCGTCGGCCATCCAGTACGGGTTGCCGATCAAGATCTTCATCCTCAACAACCAGTACATGGGCATGGTGCGCCAGTGGCAGCAGCTGCTGCACGGCAACCGCCTGTCGCACTCCTACACCGAGGCGATGCCCGACTTCGTCAAGATGGCGGAGGCGTTCGGCGGCGTGGGGATGCGGGTCGAGAAGCCCGACGAGCTCGACGATGCCATCCGCGAGATGATCTCGGTGAAGGCGCCGGTGCTGTTCGACTGCCGCGTGGCCAACCTCGCCAACTGCTTCCCGATGATCCCGTCGGGCAAGGCGCACAACGAAATCCTGCTCGGCGACGACTTCACCGACGACGAGCTGGAGGACGTGATCGACGAAGAAGGCAAGATGCTGGTCTGAGGATCGGCGGAACGCCCGGTCGGAGCGCCTGTCAGCCGGAGGACATCCTCCGGCCAGCGGGCAAATGCCAGAGGCGGGAAACTCCCATGTTCATGAAGATCGATCCCAACACCATGCGCGCACCCGAGATTTCAGAGAAGCACACCCTTTCGATCCTGGTCGACAACGAGCCGGGCGTGCTTGCCCGGGTCATCGGCCTGTTCTCGGGCCGCGGCTACAACATCGATTCGCTCACGGTGTCGGAGACCCAGCACGACAAGCAGGTCTCCCGCATCACCATCGTCACCACCGGATCGCCGATGGTGATCGAGCAGATCAAGAGCCAGCTCGACCGCCTGGTGCCGGTGCACCGCGTCGCCGACCTCACCGTCTCCGGCTCGCCGATCGAGCGCGAGCTGGCGCTGATCAAGGTGCGCGGCCGCGGCGAGGATCGCCGCGAGGCGCTTCTGGTCGCGGAGGCCTTCCGCGCCCGCGTGGTCGACACCACGCTGGAGAGCTTCGTGTTCGAGCTGACCGGCAAGCCGGAGAAGATCGAGCAGTTCATCGAGCTGCTGCAGCCGCTCGGCATCGTCGAGGTGGCGCGCACCGGCGTCGCCGCCATCAGCCGCGGTTCCGAGGGTCTCTGATCCCGCCGCTTCGGGCGTCCCGGCCGGGGCGCCCGCATTTCTCCCCGGCTTCGGTCTTGTTCGGCGCGGCGCCGGTGTTTATGGAGCTTGCGTCAGCGGCTCCGCCCCTTCTGCCGAACCTGCGTGATCCCGACCCGGCCGCCGGCCTCGGGACGGTCATGCGCAAGACGACAGCCGACACAACAGCCGACCACCGGAACGCTTGAAAAGGAAGAACACGAGATGCGCGTTTATTACGACCGGGATGCCGACCTCAATCTGATCAAGGGCAAGAAGGTTGCCATCGTCGGCTACGGCAGCCAGGGCCATGCCCATGCGCTGAACCTGAAGGATTCCGGCGTCAAGGAAGTCGCGGTCGCGCTGCGTCCGGGTTCCCCCACCGCCAAGAAGGCCGAGGCCGCCGGCCTGCCGGTGATGTCTCCCGCCGAGGCCGCCAAGTGGGCCGACGTGGTGATGATGCTCACCCCCGACGAGCTCCAGGCCGACATCTACCGCGAGAGCCTGCACGACAACCTCAAGGAAGGCGCCGCCCTCCTGTTCGCGCACGGCCTCAACGTCCACTTCAACCTGATCGAGCCCCGCAAGGACATCGACGTGCTGATGGTGGCGCCGAAGGGCCCCGGCCACACGGTGCGCGGCGAATACCAGCGCGGCGGCGGCGTGCCCTGCCTGATCGCGATCGCCCAGGACTATACCGGCAACGCCCACGATATCGGCCTGTCCTATGCGTCGGCCATCGGCGGCGGCCGCGCCGGCATCATCGAGACCACCTTCAAGGAAGAGTGCGAGACCGACCTGTTCGGCGAGCAGGTGGTGCTGTGCGGCGGCCTCGTGGAGCTGATCCGCGCCGGCTTCGAGACCCTGGTCGAGGCGGGCTACGCCCCCGAGATGGCCTATTTCGAGTGCCTGCACGAAGTGAAGCTGATCGTCGACCTCATCTATGAGGGCGGCATCGCCAACATGAACTACTCGATCTCCAACACCGCCGAGTACGGCGAGTACGTCACCGGTCCGCGCATCATCACGGCCGAGACCAAGGCGGAGATGAAGCGGGTGCTGAACGACATCCAGTCCGGCAAGTTCACCCGCGACTGGATGCTGGAGAACAAGGTTCACCAGACCTCGTTCAAGGCCACCCGCGCGAAGGCCAACGCCCACCCGATCGAGGAAGTCGGCGCCCGCCTGCGCGACATGATGCCGTGGATCAAGGCGAAGGCCCTGGTCGACAAGTCCCGGAACTGATCGGGGACGGCACGCGCCGTCTTCCCGCGCGAGCGAACGAAGGGCGGTCCCTCTGGGGCCGCCCTTTTTCGTGACCGGCCGATACCGGCAGAAATTTGCATGGCGCGCTGCCGGAAAGCGCTCTAGAGCATATCCCGTTCAGATCGAACCGATCTGAACGACAAGGATATGCTCAAGCTTTTGAATCTGGAGCGATTTCTTATCGATCTGATGATTCCATCAGATCGGAAAGCGCTCTAGCCGGTCAATATGGACGCGGCGGGCCGCGATTCGGATCTTGGGGGAGGGGACGCAATGAACATCGCACAGGGGTGGACCGCACCGACGCGGCGCGGCGTGCTCGCCGCCGCCACCATCGCCTTCCTCGCGGGCGCCGCCGTTTCCGGTGCTGCCGCCGCGGCCGAGAACAACACCCTCGACGGCAAGCCGCCCGTCGGCACCATCTCGCTCGAACAGTTCCAGGCGGGGTACATCGCCAGCGCCGGCGGCGGCCAGGGCGTGCTGAATTTCCAGGGTCAGGCGGTGCCGTTCTCGATCGGCGGCGTCGGGGTCGGCGGTCTCGGCGCGGCGGAAACCAACGCGAAGGGCTATGTCTACGGCCTCAAGAGCCTGGCGGATTTCCCGGGCAACTACGTCCAGGTGCGCACCGGATTCGCGTTCGGCGTGTTCGGCGGCGGCGACCTCACCCTGAAGAACGACAAGGGCGTGACGCTGAAGCTGAAGGCGAAGCGCAAGGGCCTGATGCTCGGCTTCGGCGGCGACGTGATCTCGATCACCCTGGACGAGCTGAAGCCGGCCAATTCGCGATAGTCCGGTCGGCCTCAGTCCGATCCGTCCACCGGATTCCGGTCGGCCGTCCCGCTCCGGTCCGTCGCCTTCGGCGCCTTGAGGCTCGCCTCGATCAGCCGGTCGGCGACCGCGGCGAGCGAGCCGCCCGGCCCGCCCACGCCGAACAACTGGCCGGAGGTGTAGGTCCCTTCCAGCAGCAGCAGCAGGCCGTCGCCGAGCAGAGCCGGATCGTCGGCCCCCATGGCGGCCGCCATTTCGGTCAGCCGCCGGCGCAGTTCCCGCTTGTTCTCCTGGGAGACCAGCCGGGCCGGATGGTCCGGATCGGGATATTCGACCGCGGCATTGGTCAGCCCGCAGCCGCGGTAGCCGTCGACGCAGGCGCGTGTGCCGGTCCCGGAGAAGAACGCCCGTATCTGGGCGCGCGGATCGCCGGGATGGGCGGCGACCGCGGCGTCGAACCGCCCCCAATATTCGGCGTCGTAATCCGTCAGATAGGCCGCCGCGAGCGCGTCCTTGGAGGCGAAGCTGCGATAGAGGCTCGGCTTCGTCACACCGGCGCGCGTCACGATCTCTTCAACGCCCACCGCGCGGATGCCCTCGCGATAGAACAGATCGCGCGCCGTCGCGCGGATGCGGTCGCTCGCCCGGCGCGGCTCGCCGCCTGTCGCCGGCTGCCCCACATCGCCCGGTCGGCCGCTGGGTGAGTCCGTCGCCATGTCCGTCGTCCTGTCCGTCGTCCCGTCGGGTTCGATGCCGGGCGGCACGAAGCCGTGCCGGTCCCCGTCGTCCGCTTGCGGTGTTATTCCGCTTGCAATGTTACCGATCGGTACGTATAGGGGAACAAAGCAACGTACCGGTCAGTCACATGCATATAGCGCGCAAAAGGCCGTTCGGCCAGAACTATGCCTTCGTCGTCGCGGGTGTGGTGTTCCTCTGCCTGCTGGCGTCGGCGGGCCTGCGCTCGGCGCCGAGCGTGATGCTGATCCCGCTGGAACAGGCCTTCGGCTGGAGCCGCGATCTCGTCTCGCTGTCGGCTGCCATCGGCATCTTCCTCTACGGGCTCGTCGGGCCGTTCGCGGCGGCGCTGATGCAGCGCTTCGGCATCAAGCGGGTGCTGGTGCTCGCACTCGTGCTGATGTCGGCCTCGACATATGCCTCGACCTACATGAGCGAGCCCTGGCACCTCGTCGCCACCTGGGGGGTGCTCTCCGGGCTCGGCTCGGGCTGCGTCGCGGTGGTGCTTGGCGCCACGGTGGTCAATCGGTGGTTCTCCACCAACCGCGGCCTGATGATGGGCATCCTCACCGCGTCGACGGCGACCGGCACGCTTCTGTTCCTGCCGGTGCTGGCCTGGCTCGCCCAGACCGGCGGCTGGCAGCCGGTCGCGCTCGCGGTCGCCGCCGGTGCCGCGCTGCTGGTGCCGCTGGTGCTCCTGCTCGTGCCCGAGCGGCCGTCCGATATCGGCCTGCGGCCCTACGGCATGGCCCCGGACGCGGCGCCCGCCGCGACCGCGCCGGCGGTCAACCTGTTCGCGGCCACGTTCGGCGTGCTCGGCCGCGCCGTCCAGCGGCGGACGTTCTGGTACCTGTTCGCAACCTTCTTCATCTGCGGATTCACCACCAACGGGCTCGTCGGCACCCACCTCATCGCGATGTGCGCCGACCGCGGCATCGTCGAGGTGCAGGCGGCCGGGCTGCTGGCGCTGATGGGCGTGTTCGATCTCGCCGGCACCACGCTGTCCGGCTGGCTGACAGACCGCTTCGACGCGCGCAAGCTCTTGTTCCTCTATTACGGCCTGCGTGGCATTTCGCTGATCTATCTGCCGTTCACCGACTTCTCGTTCGTCAGCCTGTCGGTGTTCGCGGTTTTCTACGGTCTCGACTGGATCGCGACCGTGCCGCCGACGCTCAGGCTCACCACAGCCGCGTTCGGCGAGCGCGATGCGCCGGTGGTGTTCGGCTGGGTCGTCGCCGGCCATCAGGTCGGCGCGGCGAGCGCGGCGTTCTTCGGCGGCTACATGCGGACCCTGACCGGCGACTATCTGGAGGCGTTCGTCATCGCCGGCATGACCGGCATCCTCGCCGCCATCCTGGCGCTGATGATCCGCGGCGAACCGCGGCGGGAGCCCGTTCCCGCGTGATGCCGCGCCGGCGCGGCCCGCCGGGGCCGCGCCGCTTCACGGGTTGAATGCCGGCGGACTGCGCCGAAAAACGTGTTTCCCCGAAGCGCGAACTTGACTAAGAAGTGACCGACCAGGCCGGGCCCCTCTGGCAGTTCACCCGAACTGTGATGTCGGACTGGGAGACATCGGAGCGGCCCCGCCTTCGTCTTCCCGTTCGACGATTCTCTGCCTGTTGCTTTCGCGGTTGCCCGTCGTTCCGCCGGAACCGCGCGTCACGTCCGGGAAGGTGCGTGGCTGCTCTTTCAGCGTTCGCGATGAAAGGGTTCCCATGACCGAAATCTTCAGCGTCGAAGCCATGACCGCCTTCTTCCAGGTGGTGCTGATCGACCTCGTGCTTGCCGGCGACAACGCCATCGTCATCGGGCTTGCCGCGGCGGGCCTTCCCAAGGAACAGCGCAACAAGGTCATCTTCGTCGGCGTCATCGCCGCGACGGTGCTGCGCATCGCCTTCGCCAGCGTCACCACCTATCTGCTCGGCATCGTCGGCCTGCTGCTCGCCGGCGGCATCCTGCTGCTCTGGGTGTGCTGGAAGATGTGGCGCGAGCTGCGCGTCAGCCACCGGGAGGAGGAGGGGGCGGTCGAGGCGCTGGCCGATGCCGACCTCAATGCCGACGGCACCATCGCGGGCGGCGCGCCGCGCAAGACCTTCGCCCAGGCGGCCTGGCAGATCGTGATCGCCGACGTCTCGATGTCGCTCGACAACGTGCTCGCGGTCGCCGGCGCGGCGCGCGAGCATCCCTGGGTGCTGGTGAGCGGTCTCGTGCTGTCGATCGCGCTCATGGGCCTCGCCGCGAGCTTCATTGCCCGCCTGCTCCAGCGCTTCCACTGGATCGCCTATATCGGCCTCGCCGTGATTCTCTACGTCGCCATCGAGATGATCTATCGCGGCACGCTCGAGGTCTGGCCGGTCATCGCCGCGCTTTAAGCGGCTTCGGCGGACGGGACCTTTCCGTCTGGCGCGACCGGGGGCGACGCCCCGGTCGCGCCGGGCGGGGAACCGCGACGGCCCGCGCGGCCGGACTTTTCCCCGGATCGCCATGCCGTGCGCCGGACAAGGCTCTAGTGCGCGCCGGAATCATGGTGTAAGAAGCGGCCGTTCCGCACCGCGAGCGCTGCTTCGGGGTGGAGCCTAGGGGTGTAGCTCAGTTGGTAGAGCAGCGGTCTCCAAAACCGCAGGTCGTGGGTTCGAGTCCCTCCGCCCCTGCCATTCCGCCGGACCGGCCAAGCCGCATCCGGCCGGAAAGCCCAGGCCAGCCGAAGGCGCCGGGCCTCGCGCGCAGCTTCCCCTTTGACATCGCGGCCTTGCCTCCCCATATCAGCGTCGTTCCGTCCGCGCGCCGCATGTCGCGCGGTTGTCAGGCGGATGCACGGGACGGGGTTTGCAAGGGATTGTCTTCAGAAGGGGCTTTCTTGGACCGGGCTTCGACATCGACACGGACGGAAGGCCTGCCGGACTTGCGGTTGGCGGCAACCTCCGTTATTAACGCACGACTCGCGAAGGCCCTTGCGGATTGCGTGAGAGAAGATTAATGAGGTCGCTCCATTGGGGCGAGCGGTTCATTCCGCTCGCCTCTCTGTCGTGTTCGGAATTTGGCGTGTGATTCGATTCGCGCGCCGTGACGGGCAGGACAGGCTTGGGGGCGACCCGGCGGCGTCATTATCGAGGCCGGGCTGTTAAGGCCGGGTAAGTCAGGCAGACCGAATTTATGGCGAAATCCAATCCGTTGGTGTTCCTCCAGCAGGTTCGTGCGGAGGCGGCGAAAGTCACGTGGCCGACCAGGCGCGAGACGCTGATCACCACCGTCATGGTGTTCATCATGGTGGCGGCCGCCGCTGTCTTCTTTCTGGCCGCCGATCAGGCGATGAGCTGGGGCGTGAGCTATCTGCTCAGCCTGGTGCGCTGACGCCGCTGCGAACGGAGGGATACGCAATGGCCAAGCGCTGGTACATCGTCCACGCCTATTCGAATTTCGAGAAGAAGGTCGCCGAGTCGATCCGCGAAAAGGCGGCCCAGAACGGGCTCGAAGAGCTTTTCGACGAGATCCTCGTCCCGACCGAGAAGGTCGTGGAGGTGCGCCGCGGTCGCAAGGTCGACACCGAGCGCAAGTTCTTCCCCGGCTACGTGCTGGTGAAGATGGACATGACCGATCAGGCCTATCACCTGATCAAGAACACGCCGAAGGTCACCGGGTTCCTCGGTACGGACAACCGTCCGATGCCGATCCCGGACGCGGAGGCGATGCGCATCCTGCAGCAGGTGCAGGAGGGCGTGGAGCGTCCGAAGCCGACCGTGTCGTTCGAGGTCGGCGAGCAGGTGCGGGTCTCCGACGGGCCGTTCGCTTCCTTCAGCGGCCACGTGGAAGAGGTCGACGAGGAGCGCGCCCGTCTCAAGGTCGCGGTGTCGATCTTCGGCCGGCCGACGCCGGTCGAGCTGGAATACGGCCAGGTCGAGAAGGTCTGACGATCGGTCTAGCCCGGTGGCGGCGTTCGCCGGGCGACGCAGGTTTCCGTGCGGGTGGTTCGGCCCGTGCGGCGAGAGCTTCCAGTCCCGCGATGCGGATGCCCGATCGGGCGGCGCGCGGCGGGGCGGATGAGCGAGGGGCGGGAGGAAATGGATGCTGACGCCGGCATCCCCGGTCCGAACCGCCCCGATCCCGCCGGACGGTGTCCGGCGCAACGGTCGGGAAGGGGTCCCGACGGGAGAGAGCAATGGCGAAGAAAATCGACGGCTATATCAAGCTGCAGGTGAAGGCGGGCTCCGCTGCCCCGTCTCCGCCGATCGGCCCCGCGCTTGGCCAGCGCGGCCTGAACATCATGATGTTCTGTAAGGAGTTCAACGCCCGCACGCAGGACCTCGAGAAGGGTCAGCCGTGCCCGGTCGTGATCACCTATTTCTCGGACAAGTCGTTCACGTTCGAGATCAAGACCGCGCCCGTCAGCCACTTCCTGAAGCAGGCTGCCGGCATCTCGTCCGGGTCCAAGACTCCGGGCAAGGGCGCCATGGCCGGCAAGGTCACGGCCGCCCAGTGCCGTGAGATCGCGGAGAAGAAGCTGAAGGATCTGAACGCCACGGATCTCGATGCCGCTCAGCGCATGATCGAAGGTTCCGCCCGTTCGATGGGCCTCGAGGTGGTGGGGTAATTGACGATGGCAAAGCTCGCCAAGCGCATCAGCGCCACTCGCCAGGGCATCGACCGCGAGAAGCTCTATGGCCTCGACGAGGCTCTGAAGCTCGTGAAGGACCGGGCGACCGCGAAGTTCGACGAGACCGTCGAAGTCGCGATCAATCTCGGCGTCGACCCGCGTCACGCCGACCAGATGGTCCGCGGCGTTTGCGTGCTGCCGAACGGCACGGGCCGCACGGTCCGCGTCGCGGTGTTCGCCCGCGGCGACAAGGCTGACGAAGCCCGCGCCGCCGGTGCCGACATCGTCGGCGCCGAGGACCTGCTGGAGACCATCCAGGGCGGCGCGATCGATTTCGATCGCTGCATCGCGACCCCGGACATGATGCCGCTCGTCGGCCGCCTCGGTAAGGTGCTCGGCCCGCGCGGCCTGATGCCGAACCCGAAGGTCGGCACCGTGACGAACGACCTCAAGACCGCCGTGCGCGACGCCAAGGGCGGCGCCGTGGAGTTCCGCGTCGAGAAGGCCGGCATCATCCACGCCGGTATCGGCAAGGCCTCGTTCGAGGTCGACGCGCTCGCCCAGAACATCCGCGCGCTCGCGGATGCGGTGGTGCGTGCCAAGCCGGCCGGCGCCAAGGGCACCTACGTGCAGCGCGTCGCGCTGTCCTCGACCATGGGTCCCGGCGTGAAGGTCGACCCGGCGACGCTCGCCAGCGCCTGAGGGCGCGGCGTCCGACGCAAGCCCGTCCGGCTTCCGCCGGGCGGCGCGGACGCATCCCCGGCGGATGGAAACATTCGGGGCGGGGAGACGTTCCGCAGACATGAATTGGATCCCCGCCGCACCGCTCGCGGCGCGGGGGCGATCCCAAGGCCCGTCGGCGCTCGTTCGCCGATGGGGAGACCGGGCCGGAAACGGCGGGGCAACCCGGCGTCGACGGCCTGGACCTGTCCGAGACTGCAGGTGCGTCCGTCCGCTTCCTTCTTCCGAAGGCGCGGGCATCGCTTAAGCCCCGCGGGGGCCTGCATAGGCGGGATGGGACCGGATTCACGACCACGCGGCACGCGGGGTTGAACGCCCGCGCCGTCCGCGCGGCTTTTCCGGTTCGCACCGTTAGCCTTGCGGCACGCCATTGGCGCGTTCGCGGGCGGGCAGGCATCGAGAGCGCCGACCCGAGTTCCGCGAATGCGTTCGAAGGATGAAGGCGGCAATGGCAACCGGCGCATGGATTTTCCGTGCGCCATTTGGAGTGAGGCAAGTGGATAGAGCGGAAAAGCGAGAGCTTGTCACGTCGCTCCACGGGGTGTTCGAGAACACCGGCGTGGTCGTCGTGGCCCACTATCAGGGTCTCACCGTCGCCCAGATGTCGGCCCTGCGCGGGCGCATGAAGGCTGCGGGAGCATCCCTGAAGGTCGCGAAGAACCGCCTCGTCAAGCTTGCCCTTCAAGGCACCGAAGCTGAGGGCATCTCCGGCTTGTTCACCGGTCCGACGGTCATCGCCTATTCGGCGGACCCGGTGGCCGCGCCGAAGATCGCGGTCGAGTTCGCCAAGGGGAACGACAAGTTCGTCGTCCTCGGCGGCGCGCTCGGACGTCAGACCCTCAATGCGGAAGGCGTCAAGGCGCTTGCGACCATGCCGTCGCTGGACGAGCTCCGCGCTCGCCTGGTCGGCATGATCAACACGCCCGCCACCCGCATCGCCGGGGTTCTGCAGGCCCCGGCCGGCCAGCTCGCGCGTGTTTTCAACGCGTATGCCACGAAGGACGAAGCGGCCTGAGGCCGTTCACGCGTCACCCCATCAATCTAACGGTACGAACCGACTGGAGTTAATGAAATGGCTGATCTCGCGAAGCTCGTCGAAGAGCTGTCGACCCTGACCGTGCTGGAAGCCGCCGAGCTCTCCAAGCTGCTCGAAGAGAAGTGGGGCGTCTCCGCGGCTGCCCCGGTCGCCGTTGCGGCGATCCCGGGCGGCGGCGGCGATGCCGCCCCGGTCGTCGAGGAGAAGACCGAGTTCGACGTGATCCTCGTCGACGCCGGCGACAAGAAGATCAACGTGATCAAGGAAGTCCGCGCCATCACCAACCTCGGCCTGAAGGAAGCCAAGGACCTGGTCGAAGGCGCCCCGAAGGCGGTGAAGGAAGCCGTCTCCAAGGCCGAGGCCGACGAGCTGAAGAAGAAGCTCGAAGACGCCGGCGCCAAGGTCGAAGTGAAGTAATCTTCCTCGACTTCAGGAAGATCGGTCCGGGGCGCTCGTTGCGGGCGTCCCGGATCGGCATTTGACGGGAAGGTCCCTCGCGGGACCCGACCGCAGCAGACCGCGGCGGAGCGTTTCGGCTCCGGGGCGGCAGGTTCAGACGGGACGACTCTCCGAAGCGTCGGCGGTCCAAAGCGACCCTCCTGCCGACGGTTCCGATGGTCGTCCACCGACGCGAGACGAGGAGCGACTTATGGCGCAGGCTCTTAACGCACAGGCTCTTCAGGCCCATTCGTTCACCGGTCGCAAGCGGATCCGCAAGTTCTTCGGAAAAATCCGCGAAGTCGCCGAGATGCCGAACCTGATCGAGGTTCAGAAGGCGTCTTACGACCAGTTCCTGCTGGTCGACGAACCCACGGGCGGCCGCCCGGACGAAGGCCTCCAGTCGGTCTTCAAGTCGGTGTTCCCGATTTCCGATTTCGCCGGCACCTCGCTGCTCGAGTTCGTACGCTACGAGTTCGAGCCGCCGAAATACGACGTCGACGAGTGCCGGCAGCGTGGCATGACCTTTGCCGCGCCGCTGAAGGTGACGCTGCGCCTGATCGTGTTCGACGTGGACGAGGATACCGGCGCCAAGTCCGTCAAGGACATCAAGGAGCAGGACGTCTACATGGGCGACATGCCGCTCATGACGGACAACGGCACCTTCATCGTCAACGGCACCGAGCGCGTCATCGTCTCGCAGATGCACCGTTCGCCGGGCGTGTTCTTCGATCACGACCGCGGCAAGACCCATTCCTCGGGCAAGCTGCTGTTCGCCGGCCGCATCATTCCCTATCGCGGCTCCTGGCTCGACATCGAGTTCGACGCCAAGGACATCGTGCACGCCCGCATCGACCGCCGCCGCAAGATCCCGGTGTCGTCGCTGCTGATGGCGCTCGGCCTCGACGCCGAGGAGATCCTCAACACGTTCTACAAGCGCGTCGTCTACACCCGTGACGGCGACGGCTGGCGCATGCCTTACGATGCCCAGCGCATGCGCGGCATGAAGGCGCCGATCGATCTCGTCGACGCCGACACCGGCGAACTCGTGATCGAGATGGGCCGCAAGCTCACCGCGCGCGCCGCCCGCCAGCTCGCCGAGAAGGGCCTGAAGGCCCTGAAGATCACCGACGAGCAGCTCTACGGGCAGTATCTCGCCGAGGACCTGGTCAACCCGTCCACGGGCGAGATCTATGCCGAGGCCGGCGACGAAATTTCCGAGAAGATGCTGGCCGGTCTGATCGGCGAGGGCTTCGACGAGATCCCGGTGCTCGACATCGACCACATCAATGTCGGCGCCTACATCCGCAACACGCTGGCCGTCGACAAGAACGAGAGCCGCGAGGAAGCGCTGTTCGACATCTACCGGGTGATGCGCCCGGGCGAGCCGCCGACCCTCGACACCGCCGAGGCGATGTTCCACTCGCTGTTCTTCGATTCCGAGCGCTACGACCTCTCCGCGGTCGGCCGCGTGAAGATGAACATGCGCCTCGATCTGGACTGCCCGGACAACATCCGCGTGCTGCGCCGCGAGGACGTGATCGCCGTCATCCGCACGCTCGTCGACCTGCGCGACGGTCGTGGCGAGATCGACGACATCGACAATCTCGGCAACCGCCGTGTGCGTTCGGTCGGCGAGCTGATGGAGAATCAGTATCGCGTCGGCCTC
The DNA here is from genome assembly GCF_900148505.1 of Pseudoxanthobacter soli DSM 19599. Taxonomy (NCBI): domain Bacteria; kingdom Pseudomonadati; phylum Pseudomonadota; class Alphaproteobacteria; order Hyphomicrobiales; family Segnochrobactraceae; genus Pseudoxanthobacter; species Pseudoxanthobacter soli. Next base: position 449,013 of record NZ_FRXO01000005.1, read on the forward strand.
CTGCGCATGGAGCGCGCGATCAAGGAGCGCATGTCGTCGGTCGAGATCGACACGGTGATGCCGCAGGACCTGATCAACGCCAAGCCGGCGGCTGCCGCCGTGCGCGAGTTCTTCGGGTCCTCGCAGCTGTCGCAGTTCATGGACCAGAACAACCCGCTGTCGGAAGTCACCCACAAGCGCCGCCTCTCGGCGCTTGGCCCGGGCGGCTTGACGCGCGAGCGCGCCGGCTTCGAGGTGCGCGACGTGCATCCGACGCACTATGGCCGCATCTGCCCGATCGAGACGCCGGAAGGCCCGAACATCGGCCTGATCAATTCGCTCGCCACCTTCGCGCGGGTGAACAAGTACGGCTTCATCGAGGCGCCCTATCGCAAGGTGATCGACGGCGCGGTGACGAGCGAGGTCATCTATCTGTCGGCCATGGAGGAATCGAAGTACTACGTCGCCCAGGCGAACGTGGAACTCGACGCCGCCGGCCGCCTGACGGAAGACCTGGTGATCTGCCGCCATGCCGGCGACGTCATGATGGTGTCGCCCGATCGCGTCGACTACATGGACGTGTCGCCGAAGCAGCTCGTGTCGGTCGCCGCGGCGCTGATCCCGTTCCTTGAGAACGACGACGCCAACCGCGCGCTGATGGGCTCGAACATGCAGCGTCAGGCCGTGCCGCTGGTGCGCGCCGAGGCGCCGTTCGTCGGCACCGGCATGGAAGCGGTCGTGGCGCGGGATTCCGGCGCGGCCATCGCGGCCCGCCGCGGCGGCGTGATCGATCAGGTGGACGCCACCCGTATCGTTATCCGCGCGACCGAGGATCTGGAGACGGCCCGTTCGGGCGTCGACATCTACCGGCTGCAGAAGTTCCAGCGCTCGAACCAGAACACCTGCATCAACCAGCGTCCGCTGGTGCGGGTGGGCGACGTCGTGCGCAAGGGCGACATCATCGCCGACGGTCCGTCCACCGATCTCGGCGATCTGGCGCTCGGCCGCAACGTGCTCGTCGCGTTCATGCCGTGGAACGGCTACAACTTCGAGGACTCGATCCTTCTCTCCGAGCGGATCGTGTCGGACGACGTGTTCACGTCGATCCACATCGAAGAATTCGAGGTGATGGCCCGCGACACCAAGCTCGGGCCTGAGGAAATCACGCGCGACATTCCGAACGTGTCGGAAGAGGCGCTGAAGAACCTCGACGAAGCCGGCATCACCTATATCGGCGCCGAAGTGCAGGCGGGCGACATCCTCGTCGGCAAGATCACGCCGAAGGGCGAGAGCCCGATGACGCCGGAAGAGAAGCTTCTGCGCGCCATCTTCGGCGAGAAGGCCTCCGACGTCCGCGACACCTCGCTGCGCGTGCCCCCGGGCGTGCAGGGCACGGTCGTCGAGGTGCGCGTGTTCAACCGCCACGGCGTCGAGAAGGACGAGCGCGCCATGGCGATCGAGCGCGAGGAGATCGAACGCCTCGCCAAGGACCGCGACGACGAGCAGGCGATCCTGGACCGCAACGTCTATGGCCGTCTGGCCGAGATGCTGGACGGCAAGGTCGCGGTGGCCGGCCCGAAGGGCTTCAAGAAGGACACCGAGATCAACCGCGGTGCGCTGATCGAGGTCTCCCGGTCGCAGTGGTGGCAGTTCGCCGTCGCCGACGACCAGCTGATGACCCAGATCGAGGGCCTGCGCGCGTCCTACGACGAGAGCCGCAAGCGCCTTGAGCAGCGCTTCATCGACAAGGTGGAGAAGCTGCAGCGCGGCGACGAGCTGCCTCCCGGCGTGATGAAGATGGTCAAGGTCTTCATCGCCGTGAAGCGCAAGATCCAGCCGGGCGACAAGATGGCCGGCCGTCACGGCAACAAGGGCGTCGTGTCGAAGATCGTGCCGTGCGAGGACATGCCGTTCCTCGAGGACGGCACCCACGTCGACATCGTGCTGAACCCGCTCGGCGTGCCGAGCCGCATGAATGTCGGCCAGATCCTCGAGACGCATCTGGGCTGGGCCTGCGCCGGCATGGGCAGGCAGATCGGCGAACTCGTCGACGCCTACCGCAAGTCGGGCGACGTGGCGCCGCTGAAGACGACGCTGGTCGAGGTGTTCGACGACGGCCGCGAGCCGATCGCCGAGTACGACACCGACTCGCTGGTCTCGCTCGGCGAGCACCTGCGCAAGGGCGTGCCGATCGCGACGCCGGTGTTCGACGGCGCCCACGAGCCGGACATCGTCGAGATGCTGGAGCGTGCGGGCCTGCACCGCTCCGGTCAGTCGCGGCTGTTCGACGGACGCACCGGCGAGCAGTTCGACCGCCCGGTGACGGTTGGCTACATCTACATGCTGAAGCTGCACCACCTGGTCGACGAGAAGATCCACGCTCGTTCGATCGGCCCGTACTCGCTCGTGACCCAGCAGCCGCTGGGCGGCAAGGCGCAGTTCGGCGGCCAGCGCTTCGGCGAAATGGAGGTGTGGGCGCTCGAGGCGTATGGCGCGGCCTATACGCTGCAGGAGATGCTGACGGTGAAGTCGGACGACGTCGCCGGCCGCACCAAGGTCTACGAGGCGATCGTCCGCGGCGACGACACCTTCGAGGCCGGCATCCCCGAGTCGTTCAACGTGCTCGTCAAGGAAATGCGTTCGCTCGGCCTCAATGTCGAGCTGGTCGACGGCAAGCGTCAGGCCGGCAATTCCGAGGAAGATCAGGCCGACGCCGCGGAGTGATCCGCGGCTTCGCCGACCCGGTCGCGGCCTGAACCGGCTGCGACCGGCCGACCGAGACGACTGAAACTGGATTTGACGGCGATGCGACGGCCGGAGCTCATACGGAGCCCGCTTCGTCCTCGCCGATGCGAAGGAGAGAGCCGATGAACCAAGAGGTCATGAACCTGTTCAATCCGCAGGCTCCGGTGCAGACCTTCGATAACATCAAGATCGCTCTGGCCAGCCCGGAAAAGATCCTGTCGTGGTCCTACGGCGAGATCAAGAAGCCCGAGACGATCAACTACCGTACGTTCAAGCCGGAACGCGACGGCCTGTTCTGCGCGCGCATCTTCGGCCCTATCAAGGACTACGAGTGCTTGTGCGGCAAGTACAAGCGCATGAAGTACAAGGGCGTGATCTGCGAGAAGTGCGGCGTCGAGGTGACGCTGTCGCGCGTCCGCCGCGAGCGGATGGGCCACATCGAGCTCGCCGCCCCCGTCGCGCACATCTGGTTCCTGAAGTCGCTCCCGAGCCGCATCGGCATGCTGCTCGACATGACGCTGAAGGACCTGGAGCGGATTCTCTATTTCGAGCACTACTGCGTTCTGGAGCCGGGCCTCACCCCGCTGAAGCTGCATCAGCTTCTGACGGAGGAGGAGTATCTGCGCGCCCAGGACGAGTACGGCGACGATTCCTTCACCGCCATGATCGGCGCCGAGGCGATCCGCGAGATCCTGCGCAGCCTGAACCTGGAGCAGATCCGCGACCAGCTTCGCGTCGAGATCGCCGAGTCGACCTCGGACCTCAAGCCGAAGAAGCTCGCCAAGCGGATGAAGCTGATCGAGGCGTTCATGGACTCGGGCAACAAGCCCGAGTGGATGATCATGACCGTCATCCCGGTCATGCCGCCCGATCTGCGTCCGCTGGTGCCGCTCGACGGCGGCCGGTTCGCGACCTCGGACCTGAACGACCTCTACCGCCGCGTCATCAACCGCAACAACCGTCTGAAGCGGCTGATCGAGCTGCGCGCGCCGGACATCATCATCCGCAACGAGAAGCGCATGCTTCAGGAAGCGGTCGATGCGCTGTTCGACAACGGCCGCCGCGGCCGCGTCATCACCGGCGCCAACAAGCGTCCGCTGAAGTCGCTCAGCGACATGCTGAAGGGCAAGCAGGGCCGCTTCCGCCAGAACCTGCTCGGCAAGCGCGTCGACTATTCCGGCCGCTCGGTGATCGTGGTGGGTCCGGAGCTGAAGCTGCACCAGTGCGGCCTGCCGAAGAAGATGGCGCTCGAGCTGTTCAAGCCGTTCATCTATTCGCGGCTTGACGCCAAGGGCTATTCGTCGACGGTGAAGCAGGCCAAGAAGCTCGTCGAGAAGGAAAAGCCGGAAGTCTGGGATATCCTGGACGAGGTGATCCGCGAGCATCCGGTGATGCTGAACCGCGCGCCGACGCTGCACCGCCTGGGCATCCAGGCGTTCGAGCCGACGCTGATCGAAGGCAAGGCGATCCAGCTTCACCCGCTGGTGTGCTCGGCCTTCAACGCGGACTTCGACGGCGACCAGATGGCGGTGCACGTGCCGCTGTCGCTGGAAGCCCAGCTCGAAGCCCGCGTGCTGATGATGTCGACCAACAACATCCTGCACCCGGCGAACGGCGCGCCGATCATCGTGCCGTCGCAGGACATCGTGCTCGGTCTCTATTATCTGTCCATCATGGCGGAGAAGGAGCCCGGCGAAGGGTCGGCGTTCAGCAATCTCGGCGAGTTGCAGCACGCGCTCGAGTCCAAGGCGATCACGCTCCACACCAAGATCCGCGGCCGCTTCAAGACCGTGGACGCCAACGGCAACCCGGTCTCGAAGATCTACGAGACGACCCCGGGCCGCATGATGATCGGCGATCTGCTGCCGCGTCATCCCGGCGTGCCGTTCGACGTCTGCAACCAGCTCATGACCAAGAAGCAGATCTCGGCCATGATCGACACGGTCTACCGTGCCTGCGGGCAGAAGGAGACGGTGATCTTCTGCGACCGCATCATGTCGCTCGGGTTCTCCAACGCGTTCAAGGCCGGCATCTCGTTCGGCAAGGACGACATGGTGATCCCGGACACCAAGGAGCGGCTCGTCGAGGAAACCCGCCAGCTCGCCAAGGAATACGAGCAGCAGTACTCCGACGGCCTGATCACTCAGGGTGAGAAGTACAACAAGGTCGTCGATGCCTGGGCGAAGTGCACGGATCGCGTCGCCGACGAGATGATGAAGCGCATTTCGGCCGTTCAGATGGACGACAACGGCCGGCACAAGCACATCAACTCGATCTACATGATGAGCCACTCCGGTGCCCGCGGTTCGCCGGCGCAGATGAAGCAGCTCGCCGGCATGCGCGGCCTGATGGCCAAGCCGGACGGCTCGATCATCGAGACGCCGATCATCGCGAACTTCAAGGAAGGCCTGTCGGTGATGGAGTACTTCAACTCCACCCACGGCGCCCGCAAGGGTCTGGCCGACACCGCGCTGAAGACCGCGAACTCGGGCTACCTGACCCGCCGTCTCGTCGACGTGGCGCAGGACTCGATCGTGACCGAGTACGATTGCGGTTCGACGGGCGGCATCAAGATGACGGCCGTCGTCGACGCCGGCACCGTGGTCGCCTCGCTCGGCATGCGCATTCTCGGCCGCACCGCGGCGGAGAACATCACCGATCCGGCGACGGGCACGGTGCTGGTCCCGGTCGGCAAGCTCATCGACGAGAAGGACGTGGAGCGCGTCGAGAAGGCGAGCGTGCAGTCCGCGCGCATCCGCTCGGTCTTGACCTGCGAGTCCAAGGCCGGCGTCTGCGGCGCCTGCTACGGTCGCGACCTCGCCCGCGGCACGCCGGTCAATCTCGGCGAAGCGGTCGGCGTCATCGCGGCGCAGTCCATCGGCGAGCCGGGCACCCAGCTCACCATGCGCACGTTCCACATCGGTGGCACGGCGCAGGTGGTCGACTCGTCCTTCATCGAGTCCTCGTTCGAGGGCACGGTGAAGATCCGCAACCGCAACGTCGTTCGCGACAGCGAGGGCAAGCTCATCGTCATGGGCCGCAACCTCGCGGTGGTCGTGCTCGACAAGGACGGCACCGAGCGTGCGGTCAACCGCATCACCTACGGCGCGCGCCTGCACGTCGACGACGGTGACGTGGTGAAGCGCGGCCAGCGTATCGCCGAGTGGGACCCCTATACCCGCCCGGTGATCACCGAGGTCGACGGCATCGCCGGCTACGAGGATCTGGTGGAAGGCGCCTCCGTGACGGAGTCCGCCGACGAGGCCACCGGCATCACCAAGCGCGTCGTGATCGACTGGCGCTCCAACACCCGCGCGCAGGATCTGAAGCCTGCGGTCGTGGTGAAGGGCGCCGACGGCAAGCCGCTGAAGCTGTCGAAGGGCGGCGAGGCGCGCTACCTGCTGGCGGTCGACGCGATCCTCTCGGTCGAGCCGGGCTCGACGGTGCGTGCGGGCGACGTTCTCGCCCGTATCCCGCTGGAGAGCGCCAAGACCCGCGACATCACCGGCGGTCTGCCGCGGGTGGCGGAGCTGTTCGAGGCACGGCGGCCGAAGGACCACGCGATCATCGCGGAAGTCGACGGCACGGTGCGGTTCGGCAAGGACTACAAGAACAAGCGCCGCGTCATCATCGAGCCGCATGACGGTTCGCTGGAGCCGGTGGAGTACCTGATCCCGAAGGGCAAGCACATCCACCTGCAGGATGGCGACACCATCGAGAAGGGCGACTTCATCCTCGACGGCAACCCGGCGCCGCACGATATTCTGGCCATTCGTGGCGTGGAGGCGCTGGCCGCCTACCTCGTCAACGAAATCCAGGAGGTCTACCGGCTTCAGGGCGTGCAGATCAACGACAAGCACATCGAGGTGATCGTCCGCCAGATGCTGCAGAAGGTCGAGATCTCCGACGCGGGCGAGACCGAGCTGTTCCCCGGCGAGCAGGTGGACCGCATCGATCTCGACGTGCTGAACGAGAAGGCGAAGTCGGAAGGCAAGAAGCCGGCTTCCGGTGCCCCGGTGCTGCTCGGCATCACCAAGGCGAGCCTGCAGACCCGGTCGTTCTTCTCGGCCGCGTCGTTCCAGGAGACGACCCGCGTGCTGACCGAGGCGGCCGTCAACGGCAAGACCGATCCGCTCGAGGGCCTGAAGGAGAACGTCATCGTCGGCCGCCTGATCCCGGCCGGCACCGGCGCCACGATCGCGCGGCTTCGCGAGATCGCCGGACGCCGCGACGAGCTCATCATCGAGGAGCGCCGGCGGGCGGGCAATGTCGGCGCGGCCGATCAGGTGCTCGGCAACCCGGCGCTGGTCGATCTGTCGAGCAATCCCGCGGAGTGATCCCGCGACGGCCGGGGAGGAGCGATCCTCCCCGCCAGGGGCAAACAGGCCGGGGCGATGATCGCCGAGGCGATGATCGAACGGCTGGAATCGGAACGGGCCGCCTTCTTGCGAGGGCGGCCCGTTTCCTTTTGCAGCGCCGGATGTCCTGGGAGGGCGACGCAGCGGGTCGCCTTGGGTGTCTTGGGAGGGGATGCGCTGGGCGGAGCGGAGCTGTCAGCCTGTCGCCAAGCGGCAGGTCAGAAGGCGACGGCGCCGATCGCCTGATAGCAGAGGAAGGTCGCGAGGCCGCCGAACAGCGCGGCCTGCGCCAGTTCCACGATCCGCCACTTGGTGGCGTTGGCTTCCTCGCGCAGAGCCTGAAGCGCGGAGGCGTGGCGCGCGAACATCACGCCGCTCGCGACGGAACGGCTCCAGGAGAGCGCACTGGGCGAGAGTGCACCGGGCGAGAGCGCACCGGGAGAGGCCGCACCCGGGCGGTGGTTGGCACGGGCCGGAACGGGCGGGGTCATGGCAATCCTCCGCGATGGTCGGTCTCGGTCTTGCGTAAGTCTTGGAGCAACGGCGCGCGACAGACCCGAGGCGCGTCCGGGCTTTAACGCGCAAGGGCGCGCGATGTTCCAGGCCGCCGGAACCATCGCGCGATTCCCGCAAGGTGGCAATAGAAATGCGAATCGTTCGCAATAATAGGAATCACTCCAATTCGAATGTGAGCCGGCGCGGACCGGATTCGGGAATCGGCCGTTGGTGGCTCGTCGACTGGAAGGGGAGGGGGCGGCCGATTCCGCGGTGGCGATGCCGCCTCGGCCTTTCATCGGCCCGCGCGACTGAGAAGATTGCGTGACGGCCGCGTCGAATGGTACGATCTTGCGTGTCGACGCTTGGTTACGAAAGCGTTGCGGCGGGCCGGGAATTTTTTCCGCGGAACGCCTGAACCTATTGACGGGGCGGAAGCGAAAGTCTAGGTTCCGCGCACTTTGACGGCAGGCGGTAAGCCTCGATCGTATCCATGACGCGCAGTCGCCCGGTTCTCTGAACCAGCAAGCGACGCGAAAGCGGCGGATCCAGTCGGCTTAAACGCTGTCGTGACCACTGGGTGACATGACGATCAAGCCATGATCGCGGGAAACCGTGATCCTCTGGATCGTGGGCCCTGTCCGGCGGAGATGTCCGCAGGACTGCGGCCTCCATTCGCGTGGCTGAATCGGAACGTCGTTTCCGGGCGGCAGACGGAACGCTTGAGCTGAAGAGTACGGAACGGAAGCATGCCGACGATCAACCAGCTGATCCGCAACCCGCGGCAGGCTCCTGCGAAGCGGAACAAGGTTCCCGCGCTGGAGCAGAACCCGCAGAAGCGTGGTGTGTGCACGCGCGTCTACACGACGACCCCGAAGAAGCCGAACTCGGCGCTTCGTAAGGTCGCCAAGGTGCGCCTCACCAACGGCTTCGAAGTGATCGGCTACATCCCTGGTGAAGGCCATAACCTTCAGGAGCACTCGGTCGTCATGATCCGCGGCGGCCGCGTGAAGGACCTTCCGGGCGTGCGCTACCACGTTCTGCGTGGCGTGCTCGATACCCAGGGCGTCAAGGACCGCAAGCAGCGCCGTTCGAAGTACGGCGCCAAGCGGCCCAAGTAAGCCGCGAGACCAAGTTTCACATCCGGCGTTCGCGCCGGGTCGTCCGAGAGCGGCGATGTGGAGAGCTTGGCCCGAGAGGCCGCCTCCCGACGCCGCTGGAAAGAAGTTCAAGGCGAAGGATCGAGATCGATGTCTCGTCGTCACAGCGCAGAGAAGCGGGAGATCCTGCCGGATCCGAAGTTCGGCGATCTTGTCGTGTCGAAGTTCATGAACAGCGTGATGCGCGACGGCAAGAAGTCCGCCGCGGAATCCATCGTTTACGGTGCGTTCGACATCATCCGCGCCAAGACCCGGCAGGAGCCGATCGAGGTGTTCCACACCGCGCTCGACCGCGTCATGCCGCAGATCGAAGTGCGGTCGCGTCGCGTCGGCGGTGCCACCTATCAGGTGCCGGTCGAGGTTCGCACCGAGCGTCGTCAGGCGCTGGCGATCCGCTGGCTGATCTCGGCCGCCCGTGCCCGCAACGAGAAGACCATGATCGAGCGTCTGTCCGGCGAGCTGCTGGACGCCTCGAACAACCGCGGCACTGCCGTGAAGAAGCGTGAAGACACGCACCGGATGGCGGAAGCCAACCGCGCGTTCTCGCACTATCGCTGGTAATCCCGAGCTTCGTTCGAGTCTGAAAGGCACCCCGTCATGGCGCGCACGCACAAGATCGAGGACTACCGCAACTTCGGCATCATGGCCCACATCGATGCCGGCAAGACCACCACGACCGAGCGCGTGCTCTACTACTCCGGCAAGTCCCACAAGATCGGCGAAGTCCATGACGGCGCCGCGACGATGGACTGGATGGAGCAGGAGCAGGAGCGCGGCATCACCATCACGTCCGCCGCCACCACGACCACGTGGAACGGCAAGCGCCTGAACATCATCGACACCCCCGGCCACGTCGACTTCACCATCGAAGTCGAGCGTTCGCTGCGTGTGCTCGACGGTGCCGTGTGCGTGCTCGACTCCAACCAGGGCGTGGAGCCGCAGACCGAGACCGTGTGGCGTCAGGGCGACAAGTACCACGTCCCGCGGATCGTGTTCTGCAACAAGATGGACAAGACCGGCGCGGACTTCTACCGCTGCCTCGACGATATCGTCGAGCGCCTCGGCGCGAAGCCGGTGGCGATCCAGCTGCCGATCGGCGCCGAGTCGGACTTCAAGGGCCTGATCGATCTGGTGCGCATGATCGGCGTCGTGTGGAGCGACGAGGACAAGGGTGCGACCTTCAAGGAGATCGAGATCCCGGCCGACCTGAAGGACAAGGCCGAAGAGTATCGTGCCGCCCTCATCGAGGCCGCGGTCGAGCTCGACGACGAAGTCTTGGCGGCGTTCTTCGAGGGTGAGACCCCGGACGAAGCGACGCTGAAGCGCCTGATCCGCAAGGCCGTGCTTCACGGCGCGTTCTATCCGGTGCTGTGCGGCTCGGCGTTCAAGAACAAGGGCGTCCAGACGCTGCTCGACGCGGTGGTGGACTACCTGCCGAGCCCGGTCGACGTTCCGCCGATCAAGGGTATCGACGGCAAGACCGGCGCGGACACCGTTCGTCATTCGACCGACGACGAGCCGCTCGCCATGCTCGCCTTCAAGATCATGGACGACCCGTTCGTGGGCTCGCTGACCTTCTGCCGCATCTATTCCGGCAAGATCGAGAGCGGCATGTCGCTCCTGAACTCGCCGCGCGAGAAGCGTGAGCGCGTCGGCCGCATGCTGCTGATGCATGCGAACAGCCGCGAAGACATCAAAGAGGCCAACGCCGGCGACATCATCGCGCTGGCCGGCCTGAAGGAAACCCGCACCGGCGACACCCTGTGCGACCCGGCTTCCCCGGTGATCCTCGAGAAGATGGAGTTCCCGGACCCCGTCATCGAGATCGCGGTCGAGCCGAAGACCAAGGGTGACCAGGAGAAGATGGCGATCGCCCTCTTCAAGCTGGCGGCCGAGGACCCGTCGTTCCGCGTGTCCACGGATCAGGAAAGCGGCCAGACCATCCTCAAGGGGATGGGCGAACTGCACCTCGACATCAAGGTCGACATCCTGCGCCGCACCTACAAGGTGGACGTCAATGTCGGTGCGCCCCAGGTGGCTTACCGCGAGACGATCACCCGCCGGGTCGAGGTGGACTACACCCACAAGAAGCAGACCGGTGGTACCGGCCAGTTCGCGCGGGTGAAGTTCGTGGTCGAGCCGAACGAGGTCGGCAAGGGCTTCGAGTTCGAATCGAAGATCGTCGGCGGTTCGGTGCCGAAGGAATACATCCCCGGCGTCGAGAAGGGCCTCGAGTCCGTTCTCGGTTCGGGTGTGGTCGCGGGCTTCCCGATCGTCGACGTCAAGGTCGAGCTGATCGACGGTGCCTATCACGAGGTCGACTCTTCGGCTCTCGCCTTCGAAATCGCCTCGCGGGCCGCGTTCCGTGAAGCGCTGCAGAAGGCCGGTCCGGTTCTTCTCGAGCCGATCATGCGCGTCGAGATCACCACCCCCGAGGACTATCTCGGCTCGGTGATCGGCGATGTGAACTCCCGGCGTGGCCAGATCTCGGGCACGGATACGCGCGGCAACGCGCAGATCGTGAACGCGATGGTGCCGCTCGCCAACATGTTCGGCTACGTGAATACCCTGCGGTCCATGAGCCAGGGCCGCGCCAGCTACACGATGCTGTTCGATCATTACGATCAGGTGCCGCAGGCCGTCGCCCAGGAAGTTCAGGCGAAGTACGCCTGAGCCTCCGGATCGAAACAACGCTCGCAGACCTGACAACTCGCATTTGACGGAGCACGCCGATGGCGAAAGAGAAATTTGCGCGGACCAAGCCGCACTGCAACATCGGGACGATTGGTCACGTTGACCATGGCAAGACGTCGCTGACGGCGGCGAT